>DSBP01000280.1 GCA_011049465.1 bacterium
ATATTAACGCGAGGGACCGTGACGGGTACACGGCTTTTTTAAAAGCGGTGAGGAAATGGCGGGTACGGGAAGCACTTGTGCTTTTAAGGGCAGGAGCAGATATTAATGAAGCCACGAATGACGGGTATACGGCGCTTATCATAGCATGTATAAACGGGGATCACGCGTCTGCTTCAATGCTGGTGGATAGGGGGGCCGATATACATGCGCGGACAAAAGAGGGGTATACAGCGCTGATGGCGGCGGCAGAGCAGGGAAACAGCCTTAATGTGAAGATGTTAATAGCTCTTGGAGCGGATGTTAATGGAGAGTCCAGGCTTAAATATACGGCCCTTATGGCAGCGGCAAAAGAAGGAAATGAGGAGGCCTGCCGCATGCTTATCGAGGCAGGCGCGGATGTTAATGCGAAAACATATGAAGACGAGGAATTGACCCCGTTAATTGTGGCTGCATGGCAGGGGCATGCGGGCATTGTAAGGCAGCTTCTGGACGCCAGCGCGGACGCGAATGCCAAAAGCAAGTTCGGGACAGCTTTAAATGCCGCGAGTATACAATTTAAGGAAGAGATAAAAAAAATGCTTAAGGAAGCAGGCGCTAAGTAGCCGATTTTCCCGAAAACTCAATTCATATGGCGGAAAAACGGTTCTGAAAATATACATAACACTCTCAAGCCATACAAATACATGCAATTATGGCATATAATATCAGCGAAAAAAGAACGTAAATTTTTATGTCAGTTTTTAATTGACTTTGGCGGATTTGAGGCTATAATAAAATATCAGAAGGATGCAGTGGCGGAAAATTCAGTATTCAGGAGGCTGTAAATGATAAATATCGACACGCTTCTCAGGGTTATGTTTGAAAAAAAAGCCTCAGATTTACACATCACCGTTGGTGTTCCCCCCATGCTGAGAGTTGATGGGGAGATGATAACTACTGAGTTTGAGAAATTAAGGCCGGATGACTGCCAGCATATTATTTACAGCATCCTCACAGACGAGCAAAAGGAGCGTTTTGAGCGGGAAAACGAGCTTGATATTTCTTTTGGCGTTGAAGGGATAGGCCGGGTACGAATGAATGTTTTCAAGCAAAGAGGAGCGGTCGCTGCCGCGTTAAGAAATATTCCCATGCATATTAATTCATTTGAGGAGCTTGGGCTGCCTGCTGTTGTTAATGATATAGTAAAGATTCCAAAGGGGATGGTTCTTATAACGGGCCCGACAGGTTCCGGAAAATCAACAACTCTTGCGGCTATGATTGACTGGATAAATTCGCACGAAGCCGGGCACATACTGACGATTGAGGACCCGATTGAGTATATACATACGCACAAGCACAGCATAGTAAACCAGCGGGAAGTGGGAACGGATACAGGCACGTTTGCGTCAGCGTTAAAGTATGTCCTGAGGCAGGACCCTGATGTTATACTTGTGGGAGAGATGCGGGATCTGGAAACGATTCAGGCGGCTCTTACAATAGCGGAAACGGGGCACCTTGTATTCGGGACGCTTCACACGCCGGACGCTGTCCAGGCTATTAACAGGATAATAGACGTATTTCCATCGCACCAGCAACAGCAGGTAAGGGCGCAGATATCGTTTGTCCTGCAGGCAGTGCTCTCCCAGCAGCTGCTTCCAAAAGCTTTTTCCAGCGGAAGGGTAATGGCCATGGAGATTCTGATGGTAAACGCGGCTGTTAGGAACCTGGTTCGCGAGGAAAAGGTGCATCAGATTTATTCCATAATGCAGACAGGAACCGAATACGGTATGAAGACAATGAATCAGTCTCTTGTGGACCTTTACCAGAAGCAGCTTGTGACATATAACGAGATATTTGCCAGGACCACAGAGCCCAAGGATCTTCAGCGAATGCTGCAGGGCTCGGGAGGGTTCTGAAGACAGACATCATCCGGAGAGGTATAAATGGCGCTATACAGCTATAAGGCAAAGACGACTGACGGCAGGGTTATAGACGGGCAGATAGAGGTTGACAGCGAGAAACTGCTGACAGACAGGCTTAAGGCGCAAAAGATGACAGTCGTATCAATAACAAAGATGGGCGGCCTCGCCTATATTTTTAACATGGGGCCGAAGGTCACGCCGGACAAGGTATCAATTTTCTCAAGGCAGTTTTCTACGATGATAAGCGCGGGGCTGCCCGTGTTACAGGCCCTCAATATACTTTGTGAGCAGGCTGATGACAAAGTGTTTAAGGAAGTGCTTGGAAAGATAAGGGATGATATAGGCGGCGGCGCAAATTTATCAGATGCTATGGCAAAATTCCCCAGTGTATTTGACCCTCTTTACTGTAACATGATAAAAGCAGGAGAACTTTCGGGGGCGCTGGACCAGATACTTGACAGGCTATCGACATTTCTTGAAAAGGCAGAGGGGTTAAAAAAGAAGATAAAAAGCGCTATGACATATCCCGTAACGATTCTTGTAATATCCGCTGTGGTTGTAATTATACTTATGGTAAAAGTCGTGCCCACTTTTGAAACGGTTTTTGAAAGTTTTGGAGGGGAGCTGCCGCCGCCGACAAAATTTCTTCTTGCGGTCAGTGAATTTGAGCAGAAATGGGCATGGCTTCAGATTCTTCTTATGATAGCCGCGGGAATTGCGTTTACTATGGCCAAAAAGACCGAAGCAGGCGGGCTTTTTCTGGATACGCAGATTATGAAGATGCCTGTTTTCGGGCCTCTGACCAAAAAAGCCGCTGTAGCCAGGTTTGCGCGGACGCTCGGAACTCTTCTTAAAAGCGGCGTTCAGATACTTGACGCGCTTGAAACTGTAGCGCGTTCATCAGGGAATAAGGCGGTTGAGAAAGCTCTGCTTGAAACCCGCGCAGCGGTCAGGGAAGGGAAAAGCCTGACAGAGCCGATGAAGGAAACAGGGATCTTTCCGCCCATGGTTGTCCAGATGGTATCAGTCGGGGAAGAGACGGGCCAGCTTGATGATATGTTATTGAGAATGTCTGATTTCTATGACGAAGAGGTTGATACAGCGGTTGAGGGTTTAATGTCAATGATTGAGCCGCTTATAATGGCGGTTCTCGGAGTGGTAATTGGCGGGATGGTTGTGGCCATGTTTTTACCAATGTTTTCAATGGGTTCTATGGTCAGCTAGAGAAAAAACTTGACAAAAATACTAACAAGAGATATACTTATACTGGAAAAGGAATAAAATTTAAAAGGAAAGGAGGTGAACGTAAATGAAAAATAAAAAAGGTTTTACCCTTATCGAGCTGATGATAGTTGTGGCGATTATTGGTATTCTTTCGGCTGTTGCAATACCAAGGTTCGCTGACATGCTAGAGAAGGCGAGAGAAGGGGCAACAAAGGGAAATATTGGCGCCATCAAGTCCTCGATTTCCATTTATTACGGTGACCAGATGGGTATTTGGCCGGATGACTTAACAACACCGCATTATGCCAATTACATGCCGGTTATTCCCCAGGTAAAAGTAACATGCCCGCATGGCAACAAGTTGTCGGGAAGCAGTAACGTAATACTCATGACGCAGAAGAGCGTTGATATCGGAGTGGCGTCAACAGATGATGGATGGAGATATTTTATAGATGCCAACAACAGAGGCACTGGCGAATTCTATGTAAACAATGGTCAGCCTGACACGCGTGGTTTACTTTACTCAAGATATGGATACGAATAGAACTGGAAAAAAAGCCGGCAGGCAATAAACCTGCCGGTTTTTTTTAACAGGAGGAATCAAGTCATCGCGCTACTTTTAGTATTGGTTTTTGGATTAATTATTGGCAGTTTCCTTAATGTCTGCATATACCGCATACCGAAACGGATGTCTATTGTATTTCCGAACTCGTTTTGCCCTAAATGCGAAAAAGCCATAAAATGGTATGATAATATACCGCTTTTTAGTTATTTAGCCCTTTCCGGAAAATGCAGGTTTTGCAGCGTTAAAATACCCATTAAGTATCCGATTGTGGAGTTTATTACAGCCCTGCTGTTTATTATCTTTTTTCTTAAGTTTGGACTTGAAAAAACCTATTTTTTTTATATAATATTAACAGGATATTTGATAGTGTTAACTTTCATTGATATTGACAAAAAAGAAGTCCCGGACAGCATAATAGTATTTCTGTTTTTAACAGGATTTGTTTTCGGAATATTTGAGATAAAGGAATACTTGAATATATACACCGGCCTGATAGCGGGCCTTGCGGGCGGTTTTGTAATATACTTGATAAATTTTTTCAGCAACGGGAAAATAGGAGAGGGAGACATAAAGCTCATAGCAGCACTTGGTTTATGTGTGGGCTTAAAAGATATTGGGTTAATAGTCTTTGGTTCTTTCGTAATCGGAGGCATTGCCGCGGCAATACTGCTGCTTTTGAAAAAGAAGGGAAGAAGGGACGAACTGGCGTTTGTTCCCTTTATCACAGCGGCTTTTTTGCTGGTGGTTTTATTAAAATAAAAGCAGGGAGATGAGGATGGCATTTGAGTTAATGTCACAGGCCATAGTGGGGCTGGATATAGGCAGCTCAATGATAAAGTCAATCAGGCTGAAGAAGCTGAAAGACGGTTATGAACTTACAGGGGCAGAGATAACCCCGCTCTCATCCGACCCCATAGAGGAAATGGAACCTGACGCCAGATTAAGCCTTATACGCGGGGCGATAAAGAAAATCCTCTCTCAGAAAAATATCGGCTCAAAAGCAGCGGCCACGGCAATACCCGGAGATTCCGCAATAATACGTTATATTAAAGTCCCTTATATGGGGGATGATGAGCTGAAAAATATGATTCACTACGAGGCAGAGCAGTATATACCGCTGGGAATGGACCAGGTTGTCTTTGATTATCAGGTTCTTAATGAAGTTGAGGAGGAGAACCAGAAAAAAATGGAAGTCCTTCTCGTGGCTGTTAAGAACGAAACCATGAACCAGCACCTTGATCTTTTGAAAGACGCGGGTGTAAAAGCAAAGGTTATTGATGTTGACGCGTTCGCGTTATGCAACGCGTATCAGCTTAATTTGGGGGAAGAAACCGAAGGGGTAAAGGCGGATACGGTCGCGCTGATTAATATGGGGGCTAAGTTCACCACTGTTACGATACTCGAAAAAGGAATCCCGCACCTTACGAGGGATGTCAACATAGGCGGCAATAACTTCACAAAGGAAATACAGCGGGAGTTTAATTTAAGTTTCGCGCAGGCCGAAGAACTGAAAAAACAGCAGGCTGCCATCATGGTTGAGAGCGAGGCTCTTCTTCTAGGCGGCATGCCGGGCGGTGGAGACGACAAGGCATCGCGCATATACGAGGCAATAACCCCTGCGTTAAACAAGCTGCTGAATGACATACGGCGTTCGTTTGATTTTTATGAGAGCAGCATAAAAAAGAAGCCGGTGCAGAAAGTCCTGATAAGCGGCGGGAGCTCAAAGATAAAAAATATAGACAGGTTTTTATCGGAGCGGCTTGGCGTGCCGGTTGAGGTCAACTATCCCTTTAAAAACATTAACATAAGTTCCAAAAACTTCGATTTTGATTATCTCAGGGCAAACGCGGTTCATTTTAACGTGGCGCTGGGGCTTGCGCTGAGAAAGGAAGATAAGTAATGATAGAAATCAACCTGCTGCCCGAGCGGTTTAAAAAGGCAAAAAAGATGCAGGCTGTTATACTGGCGGCGGGTTTTGCGGCCATTCTTGTCATTGCCGGGTTGATTGGTTTCGCGATGATGAAGCAGCAGGAGATTGCGAAAATACAAAAGGAAATCAGGATGATTGATGCCGAGTCCGCCACAATGCAGGACAAAATCGAAGAAGTACGGAGGTTCAGGGCCCTTGAAGAGACATATAACAAGAAGAAGAGCATAGTTGACAAGCTTCTCGGGGAACAGTCGTTGTGGACGAAAATAATTGATGACCTTGGCGCGCTTGTGCTTCCTGATATGTGGCTTAACAGCATCGTGCAGGAAAGGGAAAGAGATGAGGGCGTGGTCGTAAAAACACAGGGAGCGGCCATGTCAAAGGAAGTTGTGGCTGATTTTATCAAAAGGCTTGAGCGGACAGACAGCATAATGGACCTTACGGCTGCGCAGATATCGGATGTTGCCGGAGGGCAGGCAGACGCGGTTCAGGTATCGTTTGAAGTGGTTTTTCTTTACAAAAAATCAGCGGTCGGGGTTAAGTGATGGCAGGGATGAATATTGACCTTAAAAATATAAAGCTGACAAAACAGCAGCAGCAGAATCTGATAGCGGCAGTGCTTTTACTGGGCGGTTTGGGATACGGTTATTTTAATTTCTGGCTTTCGCCCATTCAGGCCAAGCTGAAAAAGGAGTCTGTTGTTCTTGAACAAAAAAGAAAGGATTTAAGGGACGCGAGGGATATGGTCAGAAGCTATGCGGAGTTTCAGGCGCGCGCATCAGAGATAAACAGAAGGGTGGATTTTATTAATATGCGCCTGCCAAAAGAGACAAATATTTCAGATACGATAAGGGAGCTTACGCAAAAGGCCGCTGAGGCAAATATAAACATAATTAATTTTCAGCCGGGCAGGGAGAGGGACGCGGGTGGTTTTAAGGAATATGATATAGTCATGTCATTTGAAACCAGCTATACGAATCTGGGCAGGTTTTTAACCGGGGTCGGATATATTTCGAGGCTGATAACCCCGGCAAATCTTAATATTACAAGAATTGTGCGTACGGGAACCGAGGTTGATTATAACAGGACGATTAATGTGGCGATGTCGGTGAAAATATACTCTTTTTCCGAGTGAGGAGATGATGTTTTTATGTTGAAAAAAAAGGCTAAAGAATATATAATAACAATAATAACGGTATTTTTTTGTCTTTTATCGGTGACTGAAGCGGCCGCAAGCAGCAACAGCGCCGGCGCGCTTGAAGTCAGGCCTGTTTATATTTTTGAGAATAAAAGCGGTAGAGACCCATTCAGGCCGAGAAGCATGCAGGATGAGTTTCCCGCTATCGTTGAGGTGAGTATTACGGCTTTCAGCCTGCAGGGTATTACAACTGACAGTTTGGGAACAAAAGCGGCCCTTTTCAGGAGCAGAAGCGGCACGGATTTTGGCTATATATTCATAAACGGCAGGCTATACGGTGAAAACAACAATGTAATTACCGGCATCGCGGGGGAAGTAAGAAGCGACAGGGAGGTGCTTTTAATTCAGGGAGACAGAGAGGTTCTTTTCAGGCTTGAGGAGTTTCAGGGCGGGCCGAACATAAGGCCGGATGTGCCGGGAAATGCGCCGGCAGGGCAGTTAAACAATAACGCAGGGAGGCAAAATGAAGATAATTAAGAGAGTAATGGTTTCAGCGTTTACAGCCGCTGTTTTGCTTTCCTTTTCTGTGATTTTACCGGCTTTTGATGACAGTGATTTTATAAGCATTGCGCCGGTTGAGAAGCAGGACTCGGGGGATGTATTAAAAGCCGATACTGTTGTTGAAAAACCGGTAAAACCTCCGGCTGCGCCTAAAACAAAGGAAATCGCGAATGCGGACAGGGTGTTCGCTGTTGAACTTAATGACCGGATAGAGGTAAGGATAGTCGCTTCGCAAAAGGTAAAATACAAGGCTACTGAGCTTGCTCCTCCGCCATCACCCAGAATTCTTGTGCAGCTCTCCGAATGCGCCGTAAAAACATCCACGATTAATGTCGGAAAGGGTTCTGTAAGGGCAATAAGGACAGCGCCCCACGGAGATACGGCTTGGGTTGTTATTGACCTGACGGAAAAAAGCCGGTGGAAAGCGCGGGAGGAGGGGACAATTGTTATAATTGAAATCCCAAAACAGGCAGGCGCGGCAAGGGCAGAAGCAAAGCCTGTGGAAGCAAGGCCTGTGCCTCCGGGTTCTTTGTTGTACAGGGTCGTTGACGTGGCAGGGAGAAATATAGGAAAAAAGACAAGGGTAATAGTTACTGCTGACGGGCCGGTGAAATACAGGCTGCGAAAAGACTCGGGCGGAAAGGCGCTGTCTTTGAGCATAATGGACGCGGTATCTACGTGGAAGGAAGGCTCGCTTACAATTCAGGACAGCCCTGTTGATAAGGTGACAATCTCCGAAGACTCAAGAAATAAGGTTGTGGAGCTTAAAATCGCGTTAACCGAAAACACTCCTTATACGGTAACAAGGGACCAGAATCAGATATTGGTCGACATAGACAATCCGGTTGATATGGGAAAACTTCCAAAGAGGAAGCTCGATTTGTATCAGAAGATATCGCTTAATGTCCAGAGCGCCACGCTTCCGGGATTGCTGCGGCTCATTTCCACGCAGACCGGATTCGAGTTTTCTGTAAGCCCGTCAGTGGCCGCGGCCTCGCCTGTTACCATAAGGTATGACGACCAGACGCTTGAGCGCGTGCTCAGGGAGATTCTGATACCCGGCGGTTTTTATTATGAGGTGTCGGATGGCATCATTAAAATAGGCACAGTCGCGGAACTTAAAGCGGCGAAAAACTTAAGGCCGAAAGTGACGAAGTTTTATTATCCCAAGAGCATGAAGGCTGATAATCTGGTGAGTCTTGCAGAAGTTCAGATAGGAAAGCACCCGCTTCTTGATGTAGCCGTTCAAGCCGATGCCAATCCCGGTGCAAACAGGGTGATGCTTGTAGGCACGAGGGAAGATGTTGATAAGGCAATAGACATGCTGAATATAACGGATGTGGTCGGGGGAAGAAGCGGAAGCGATTACAGCCGGGGGCAGGATGAAGAAGGTTACATGTTCACAAGGGTTTACAAGTTAAACAATATGAGGTTAATGCATGACGGCAGCGTGAACGAGCAGGATTGGTTTAATGAAATGCAGTCAGCAATAGAAAGGATGAAATCTCCGGAAGGCCAGTATCAGATTGACAGGAGGACCTCAAGCATAATTCTTTACGACAGCGGGGGTGCGCACACACGTATTGCCACAATGCTGAAAGGCATAGACGTAAAGGTTCCGCAGGTAACGATTGAGGCAAAGCTTTATGAGATAAGCCTGACCGAGACAAAGGATTTGGGCGTAAAGTGGTCGGCTGTGGGCCAGGCAGCAGAGCCTTTTATACAGGGAGATGTCCAGGCAGGCGCCCCGGTAGTGGCAGGGTCGTCCGGAGGCCTGCTGACATTAGGCACAATGATGAGCGGAATGAAAATAGACGCTTATTTAAGGGCGCTTGAGGTTAAGAACAAGGCTACACTTTTGTCATCTCCAAAGGTAACTGTTGAATCCAACCAGCCCGCCACAATAAGGACGAGCAGGAGGGTCAATTACGCTGAACAGTCTATAGTTACATCGCAGACAGGGCCGCCCATCATTACTTCTGTTTACAAGGAACTGAACCTGCCCATAGAATTAAGGGTTCACAGCAAGATAACCACTGAGAACACAATAAATATGCTGATTCACCTGAATGTTGAAAAGATTGTGGCTGCGGCTCAGGGCGAGGGGCCGCCCGATACTTCAAGCCAGCTGGCATCCACATACGTTAATGCGAAAAACAATGAGACAATAGTAATAGGCGGGCTCATAAGCGAAAGGAACATAGAGGTAAATGAAAAGGTGCCGCTGCTCGGGGATTTGCCGCTGCTTGGCGCTCTTTTCAGGGGGACCAAGATCCAAAACGAGCAGGTTGAGCTGGTTGTTTTTCTCACGCCTTCAATTGTAGAGGATTAATAAACCGATTTGAAATAAAGGCTGCAGGAACTGTTTGTTTTACAATCTGGAGAGGATGAGTTTAATAACATGAGATATCTAACCGCAGGAGAATCACACGGGAAAGGGCTTGTAATTATAATAGACGGCCCGCCTTCAGGGCTTAAAATCACAGAAGAAGAGATTACTGCTTATGTGGCTGAGAGGCAAAAAGGCTATGGCCGCGGCGGAAGGCAGAAGATAGAGCGCGACAGGGCAGAGATAATATCAGGGGTAAGGTTCGGAAAAACAATAGGCTCGCCCGTTGCTGTCGTGATAAAAAACAGGGACTATGTCAATTGGGAAGGGATGATGAGCGTCTGCCCTGTGCGCGGCAATGTGATAGAGCTTAATGTGCCCAGGCCCGGGCACGCGGACCTTCCGGGCGGCATAAAATACGGGCACAGGGATTTCAGGAATGTGCTTGAAAGGGCAAGCGCAAGGGAGACTGCTGCCAGGGTTGTGGCAGGGGCAATAGCGAAAAAAATACTGTCAGAGATGGGAATAGACATTCTCGGATATTCGGCGGCGATAGGCGGGATAAAAGCAAAGGACCACGAGGGATTAAGTATTGACGCGGTGAGGAAACGGATAAAAGATACTGACGCCAAATACGGAGCTGACCTGAGGTATCCTGACCTTAAGACAGCGGGTGTGGTAAAAAACAGGATTGACGAAGCGCTGAAAGAGGGGGACACGCTGGGCGGAATCGTAAGGGTTATAACCACAAAGATAGCGCCTGGGATAGGCGACTACACGCAATGGGACAGGAAGCTTGACGCTAAAATAGCCGCGGCGCTTATGTCGATCCAGGCGGTAAAAGGGGTTGAGTTTGGAGCCGGGTTTTCATGCGCTGCATTAAAAGGTTCGGCGGTCCATGACCGGATTTATTATTCCCAAAAAGAGAGGCACCACAGGCTTACCAATAATGCGGGCGGTTTTGAAGGCGGGATGACAAACGGCGAGCCTGTTTCGGTAATGGCGGCCGTTAAACCCATATCAACCGTAAAAAAAGGGATGGACTCTGTTGATGTCAATACAAGGAAAAAGACGCGGACTGTTTACGAGCGCTCCGATGTGTGCGCGGTGCCTGCGGCGTCCATAATAGCGGAAGCTGTAGTTGCTTTTGAACTGGCACGGGAGATATGCGCGTCTGTCGGCGGTTCTGAAATGGGAAGGATAAAGGCAAATTACCGGAATTATCTGAAACAGGCAAAGAGCTACTGAAAATATGCCCAATATTTTTCTTATAGGTTTTATGGGCAGCGGAAAAACGACAACTGCGCGCGTAATAGCGCGGAAAACAGGGATGAAATTAATAGACATAGACAGGGAGATTGAAAGAAAACAAAGAAAGAAAATAAGGACAATATTCAGGGAGCGGGGAGAGGGTTATTTCAGGAAAATTGAGACGGCGGAGCTCGGCAGAGCCGTTAAAAAAAAGGATGCTGTCGTGGCGACGGGCGGCGGAATAATCAAAATTAAAGAAAATATAAAAGCCATGAAAAGGGCGGGAACTGTGGTTTATCTTAAAAATTCCTTCAGGACTTCAGCCAAACGGCTTGAGGGAAAAAAAGACAGGCCGCTCTTTAACTGCGCCGATATACCGCGGACAAGGAGGATTCTGCTTGGAAGAATCCCTGTGTATAAAGAAGCGGCGGATATTGTTGTTGTAACGGACAGGAAAAAACCCGGGGATGTTGCGGCTGAAATCATGAGAAGGACAGGGATTCTTAAATGAAAACAATAATCGTCCGGCTGAAAGAAAAAACATACAGGGTCTTTGCCGGGGCAGGGCTGCTTTCGCGCGCGGGAAGCATGCTTAAAAAAGCATTAAAAGGCAGAAGGGTGCTTGTTGTGACCAACCGGGATATTTACAGGCTTCACGGCAGAAAACTTATAAAATCATTGTCAGCACATTTCACGGTATTCGTACATTTTATGCCCGACGGGGAAGAGCATAAAAATTTAAGGGCCGTAGAGGGGATATACAGGGCGGCTTTAAAAGCGGGAATTGACAGGAGTTCGGCCATAATTGCTTTTGGCGGAGGCGTGGTTGGAGACACGGCGGGTTTTGCCGCGGCCACATACATGAGGGGCATAGCGCTTGTTCAGATACCGACCACACTTCTTGCCCAGGTTGACAGCTCTATAGGCGGCAAGACAGGCGTTGATTTAAAGGAGGGAAAAAACCTGGCAGGCGCATTTTACCATCCCGAAGCTGTGATAGCGGACAGCCTTGTATTGGAGACTCTTTCTGAGAGGGAGTTTAAGAACGGGCTTGTTGAGGCGGTGAAATACGGGTTTATTATGGACAGGCCGTTTTTTGACTTTATAAGGAAAAACAGGAAAAAAATATTAAGCAGGAATCCCGGGGTAATTTCCAAAATTGTGGCCGCATCAGCGGCTGATAAGGCGGCAATAGTTGAAAAGGACGAAAAAGAGAAGTCAGGTGTCAGGGCAATACTGAATTACGGGCACACCATAGGGCATGCGCTTGAAGCGGAATCAGGATACAGAGGGTTAAAACACGGCGAAGCTGTTGCATTGGGCATGGCCGCAGCTGCCGTAATCGCGTATAACACGGGGTATTGCGGGAAAAGGGTATTAATTGACCAAATTAATATGTTAAATGCGCTTAATTTATTAAAACCTTTAAAAAAACCAGGAATCTCCAATATTATAAAAAGATTATATTCCGATAAAAAGACATTAAACGGTAAAATAAGATTTGTGTTGACAAAGAGAATTGGCTGTGCTAATTTGGTTAAAAGTGTAAATAAAAATGGCATTAAGAGGGCGCTGGAGGTACTTTCGCGCTTCAGGGGCCGTAAGGAGGAAGTTCTATATGGCGGGCGATATACGGGCAGAAATAGAGGAGCTGAAGAAAAAGCTTTCACAAAACCCTGACTCGCTTATTTTTGTGCCTCTTGCGGATACTTACAGAAAAGCAGGACAGCTTGAAGAGGCCGTTGATGTGTGTAAAGCAGGGCTTGAAAAGCATCCGTCTTACGCCTCGGCTCGTGTTGTTCTTGGAAGAATTTACAGCGAAAAAAACATGCTGGACGAAGCCATCGAGGAGTTTAAAAGGGTTGAGTCCGTTGATGTTGATAATATAATGGTGCATTCAATGCTCGGCAATGTTTACCTCAAAAAAAAAATGTACGCGGAAGCGGTCGAGCAGTTCCAGAAGGTGCTTTCATTAAATCCTGAGGACGCCGAGATACAGGAAAAACTGCAGGACGCGCTTTCGGCCAAGCAATCCCCGCCGGCAAAAGAAGAGAAACCCGCTGTTCAGGCTGTAAAACAGGCGCATGAGGCGAAAAAAGAGGCCGCACCGGCGCCGCCGCAGGCAAAGACAGATACGGCAAAGTCCATGAAAGCGGGAGAGCTTTATACAAAGAAAGAGGAGTTTGACAAGGCCATAGACATATACAAGGAAGTTTTGGACGCGGACCCCGATAATATAATAGCGCAGCAGCGGCTGCGGGAAGTTTACACTCTTCAGGACAAGAAGAGAAGCAAGGAAAAGGAAAAGAGGTCCGACGGAAAGAGGATAGACGCGGAAAAGATAACCACAGAAGACATACTTGACGTGATGAAAGAGGCGGTAGAGGACGACAAGGTTGAGGAAGAAGCCGCGGCAAAGGCCGCTGAAAAGAAGAAGGAAAGCGTCCCTGCCAAGGCAGAGGAAAAAAAGGAAGAAAAGAAGGAATTGCCAAAAGAGGCAATAACCGCGGAGAAGGCAAAGGCTCTTGAAAAGATATTAAAGGACCTCGGTGAGGTTGACGGTGTTGTGGGAAGCTTTTTCCTCACGCGTGACGGTAAAATCGTCGCGAGTGTCCTTCCGTCAACCATAAACGCGGCCGGCATAGAAAAACACATAGCGACCATAGTGGAGAGGACAGAAAAGTCGGTTCAGAGCATGGATCAGGGAAAGCTGAACCAGGTTGTCATCTCTTCTGAAAGCGGGCAGCTTTTGTTTACCGAGGTTTTAAGCGGAGTCCTGTTTATGATAGGCAATGAATCCATAAATGTGGGAAAAATGAGGTTGATATTAAAGGATGTTATTGATAATATAAAGAAAGTGCTTTGATAAAAAGCGGAGGACATAATTGGATTTTAAGACGCTGTTGCAGAAAATAGTTGAAAGTGTGGACGGGGCCATCGGCGCCGGAGTGATAGGCGAAGACGGTATTGCCATAGACCAGTTTTCAACCAAATCATCTTTTGATATTACTGCCGCGGGAGCGGAATACTCAACCATAATAAGCAGCGCTAAAAAGGCTTCGCAGAGTTTCGGCCTGGGCAAAACAAATGAGGTTTTAATCTCCACGGAAAAAGCCACGATGATAATGATGACAATCGGGGCAAACTATTTTGTGACGCTCGCGTTAAGCTTGGACGGCAATCTGGGACGCGGAAGGCTCGAGCTGAAGAAAGCAATCCCCGAGCTTGAAAAACTCCTGTAAATGCTTACCAGGGCAATAACGCGCACCTTCTGGCTCTTCTATGACAATCTCTTCAAAGGGCTTCTTCTTAACCTGATGTCATTTATCGTGCTCTTCGGGCTGTTCGCGCTCTTTTTCATGAAACTGCAGTATTATGAGGCAACCCCCGTTACCCTTATGTTTGTATGGCACATAATCGCGCCGCCGCTTATTGGATACTGGTACAAGCTTTTAAAGGAAGAGGAAAACAACGGCCTATTCAGGGAGATTGGCGCGGGTCTTATCAGATACACGCCCAAAGCGCTTGTCTTTTTTGCCGTAAATGCCGGATTTTTTTATCTCGCGTATTTTGCCACGAGTTTTTACCGTTCCATGGCCGCGGAAGCGAAATTGCCGGCGCTTATTCTGGGAGGAATAGGGTTGTGGGTTCTTCTGGTCTTTATTATCATGCAGCTGTATCTTCTTCCTGTATTTGTGCTTGATGAGAAGAAGAGGGTTTTTACTTCTTATAAAAAGTCCGCGATAATGGTTATGTCCGCGCCGTTTTCCTCGGTTATCGGGGTTTTCATAATAGGCATGCTGATGCTGCTCGGATATCCGCTGCTCAGCCTTATTTTTGGCTCTGAAATGCCGCAGCTCATGGCATTACTCTCGCTGTTTCCCATATTTTTGATGCCGTTTTTAAGCATTATGATTATCGTGATTCTGCAGCTTAATATGACGGTGCTGATTTATGAGAAGCACGGTGTTGCCGAGCCCCTTACGGAAATATGGGAAAACAAAGGGCTCTCAAATATTTTCAGGCCGTGGGATAACAAGAAATGAAGGCGCTGAGGCTTTCCGCGGGGAAGAAAAAGGGAAGAAAGATAATCCTGATAGCCGCTGCCGTCCTTGGGGCGGTTTTCATACTGAGAAGCGCAAGCGGGTATTTCTCGATGAGGCACGATAGGAATTCGGTGAGGGCGGAGATAGAAAGGCTTAAAGAGGAGAACTCCAACCTGGAGAAGAAGATTGCAAATGTTTATAATGACAGGGAGTATATAGAAAAGATAGCAAGAGAGCAGCTCAACCTGGTAAAGCAGGGCGAGACGGTGTTTATAATAGCGAAGGAGTGAGGGGGATAAAAAAAAGGCCGGCAAATGCCGGCCTTTTTTTTATGGTTGCGGGGGCAGGATTTGAACCTGCGACCTTTGGGTTATGAGCCCAACGAGCTACCGCTGCTCCACCCCGCGTCATGTTTTAGGGTTTTTTACTTTCTACTTTCGCCTATCTACTCTCTACACTCGCCAAAAAACCGAAGGTTTTTTGGTGCCGGGAGCCGGACTTGAACCGGCACGGAGGTTAAGCTCCTGCGGATTTTAAGTCCGCTACGTCTACCAATTTCGTCATCCCGGCAAACCGGCTCACTTGTATTATGAATAACGGGGGGTATTATAGC
>DSBP01000109.1 GCA_011049465.1 bacterium
ATTATATATATATGCATGAAGGAATCATATACGGACATTTATCCTCATACTTGAGGACAAAACAGGCTTACAAAAGGATTGATAAGCCTGAAGGCGCGTATTTGTTGTCGACGAGGTTTGCCCGGCAGCATATACGAGAGGTATTTCCTCAGAGTGAAAGTACCTATTTTTATGATGATACAGAAGGAATAAGATATACACTGGTTTTTCACGAAATACCTTTCAACAATGATGAAAGAACCAGGCGGTTTTTTATTGAACTCGCAAATGATTGTCGGGAAATAAACATGGCCTTATGGGAGAATGATTTTGCAAAGGCAGCAGAAAGGGCGGACAGTCTTCTAAGCAGGGATAATGGTGACAGTTTTTTAATCTTGAGAAATACCATTATAAGATATCTTCAGTTTGAGGCATTGAGCCGGATAGGTAAATCTGCCGCAATTATTGAGGCGTTGGCGGATAATGAAAGAAGAATGTTTCAGACGGCTGATTTTATCTTTTTTTTGGGGCAGGACGCGTTTAATTTGCGTGATTATAAGTCGGCGGCACATTTTTTTGAGCGGGCACAGAGAAAAGAGCCGGGTTGGGATGCGCCCAGGCGCATGCTGATCATGATGAGGAAGCATGGATTAATCTAAAATAATCTGTTTTGTGCGATTGTAGTTTTCGGCCGCGGTTTTTTTATTTTTATATTTATGATATAATCGTATCATTACCTTATTTAAGGAGAACAAATGAAATTAAAGGATTTGCCGTGGTTCCCTGTGTTTGGCCCGCTTGGGCTTGAGCACAGGGGGATTATAGAGGAGTATTTTAGGGGGCGCAGGGCAGAGGCGTCTGAACTTAATTTTACAGAGATGTTTATGTGGAGGAAGATACGAAATACTTCAATATGCAGGATTGGGGAAAGCATGGTCATAAAGGCGGAAAAAGACGGAAGGCTGTTCTTTTATTATCCGCCTCTCGGAATAGATGCGGCAGCCGTCGTTGAAAAACTTCTTGAAACAGATGATTCTGCCGCGGTTTACGGGCTGACAGCGGAAGAGGCGGGGGTTCTCGGGCTGCCTGCGGAAAAATACAGCATAGAAGCGGACAGAAAAAATTTTGATTATGTTTATCCCGCGGACGGCCTGCGTGTTCTCGCGGGGAGAAAGTATGACGGCAAGAGGAACCACTTAAAAAAATTTGAGGTGTTAAATTATTCTTTTGAGGCAATAAACGGGGACAATATACGGGAAGCCGTTGCTTTCCAGGAAAAGTGGTGCGCTGACAGGCTGTGTGATGATGATATGTCCCTTCAGGATGAATCCTCCGCCATATGCGAACTGCTCGGAAATTTTGAGGAGTTAAGCGCGTTTGGCGCGCTGCTCAGGGTTGAAGGCGTTGTGCAGGGATATACGGTAGCGGACAGGCTCAATGAAGATACAGCCGTAGTTATGGTTGAGAAGGCAAATCCCGGCATAAGGGGAATATATCAGGGGTTAAACAGGGGGTTTGTTGAAAAGTTTCTGGGGGGTTTCAGGTTCATAAACAGGGAGCAGGATAACGGAAATGAGGGCTTGCGAAAAGCAAAGATGTCATATCATCCGGTTAAGTTTGTGGAAAAGACGGTTATTAAACGCCGCGGCGCGCGGCCCTGAAGAGGGAAAAGAATAATGTTTATAATTGAGGCGAGTGATGTAAAAAAGACATATACTTCGGGTTTTTTAAAACGGCGCAGGGTTGAAGCGCTTAAGGGGATAACGCTGTCAATTGAGAAGGGGGAAATTTTCGGGTTTTTGGGGCCCAACGGCGCCGGAAAATCCACTTTTTTAAATATCCTTATGGGGCTGCTGCTGCCGGACTCAGGAGAGATAAGTATCCTGGGAAACAGGCTGAGAGGTTCTGATTATCCGATGAAGCTTAAAAAAAGAATGAACATGTGTTCGGGAAACCCCAACCTCCCGTGGTGCCTGACTGTCAGGGAAAACCTGCGGTTTTACGCGATGCTTTATGACATCGCGTCCCGCACACGCGAAAAACGAATATCCGGAATCATTGAGGAGATGGGGCTGTCCAAATACGCTGATACAAGGTTTGACGAGCTTTCAACGGGAAACAAGCAGAAGCTCTCTCTGGCAAAATCGCTGATAAATGAGCCCGAGATACTTCTTCTTGATGAGCCTACTATCGGGCTTGACCCTGATATCTCGCAAAAAATCAGGGTTTATATAAAGAAACTTCACAAGGAAAAGGGAGTCACCGTAATTCTTACGACTCACTATATGAAAGAGGCGGAAGGGCTTTGCGGCAGGATAGCGTTTATAAACAACGGGGAGATTAAGGCTCAGGGCACAACGGATGAGCTTCAACAGGCGGCAAGCGCCGCAAACATGGAGGAGATGTTCATTGAGCTGGCTAATAAGCAGGATTAGCGCGTTTGCCTACAGGAACTATATATTTGCGATACGCAATTTTTTCACGATGACCGAGATATTTTTCTGGCCGGTCATAGGGATTATATCAATAGGCATCATGTCGGGTTTTCTGAACCTTGAGCCGCATTACATGAATTTTCTTCTTGCCGGGGCCGTAATATCCGGAGTGCTTCAGGTATCACAGCTTGATGTGGCTTACGGTTTTCTTTATGACGTCTGGTCAAAATCAACCAAACAGACCTACATAGCTCCGGTAAGAAATTACGACATGATAATAGGCTCGTGGCTGATCGGCGCGGCGCGTGGGATAATCGCGTTTGCCGGGCTTGCGGTGCTCGCGGGCGCTATATTTAAATTTAACCTGCCGGAGCTAAAATATCTGATACCCTCGCTGGCAGGCGTTTATCTGACGGCGATGATAATAGGGATTGTGGTAATTCTTTCGATAATGACATTCGGGCAGAGGATAGATATTATCGCGTGGATGCTGTCAGTGCTTATGATGCTTATTTGCGGGATTTATTATCCAGTAACATACCTGCCTGCATGGCTCATGAAAATAGCGGAGAGCCTGCCGCTCACCTACTTTCTCGAATATTTCAGGGCGGGTTACGGGTTTGAACTCACCTTCAGCCACACGCTCGCAAAGGGTTTCGCGCTCTCTTTTGTCTATATTTTTGTCCTGTTTCTTCTGATTGAGGCCGCTTACAGGCGCGCGAAAAGGACGGGAATGCTGATAAGGCTGTCGGAGTGAATTGTCTTTACTTGAGGTGGGCCGGGGCAGGCAGCGGAGAAATTTTGCCGATTTACATCGGCGGCGAGCCTGTTCATCCGGTGACTCGCGGACATGCGCGGTTAGGCTTGCGCGGGTTTTAGGGCGGTTTGAACGCTGACGTGCTTTGATGTTTGGGATGGCGTTGAATAGCGCGCAGCACAGACGCGCCCTGAGTTCTCGACGAAATTTTCCGCTACCCACCCCGTCCTGCGATGGTTGCACGTTACAGCAATACTTGTTTAGCAACCTCCAAAAACCAATTCGTTTCTTTGCCGTCCACTTGTAAATTGTAAATTCCAAATTCAAACTGCCCTTACGAAGTGCTATAAATACTATTGAACTTTCCCCCTGTTCGGTATAAAATGTGACTGCGTTATTTGCAGGGCCGGTAACTCAGTTGGTTAGAGTGCCATCCTCACACGATGGAAGTCAGCAGTTCGAGTCTGCTCCGGCCCACCACTTTGGGCTGAAATGACAAAAAACCAGGAAGAGAAAGGGACACAGTGGCTGAAATCGAGCGTAAGGAAAAAGAGATAGATTCATCAAAGCTTTTTAACATACGCGTCTGGGAGGGGATTCAGTACAAGTTTTCCAAGGATCTGGGCATAGCCATAAAGGTCATGTCAGAAGACGGGAAAATAAATACTGTCGAGACCAATTTCTCCGAATTTTACCAGATTTTAACATCCACCGAAAAAGGCATACGCCTCTGTGAATTTTCCATAGATTCAATAGACAAGGAATCAAAGTTTGTAAGGCTTTATGCTGACTGCGTCTATTACTGCACGACGACATACTTTTACGGCAAGAAGTTTTATATTTTTGTGGGAATACGCGACAGGGCGGCTGACGAGGCCCTTGTTAAGAAGCTTGCTGCTGAGGCGGGCGTTGATTTCAAGGACCTTTACAGGGCATACCTTGAGCAGCTTACGTTTTCCGAAGCAAAGCTGATAAACTTAGCCGACCTCATAGTGGATTTATTCAATATTGTGATTGAACTATCGGTGCAGGAATACATAACACAGATGGCAAACAAACAGAAAGAGGAAGAAATTGCGAAGATGAGCGCTCTTATGGAAGCCTCCGTCATTATCAACTCCACCAGGAACCTTGAAGAACTGCTTAAGATAATAATGCAGTCAGCGGAAAAAGTCATGCAGGCAGAGGCATCTTCGGTTTTCTTGATTGACAGCGAGAACAACGAGCTGTTTTTTGAGATTGCAACGGGGCCAAAAGAGGAAGAGGTAAAAAAGATAAGGCTGAAAATGGGAGAGGGCATAGCCGGCTGGGTGGCTTACACCGGCGAGGCGCTTCTTGTTCCGGATGTCTCCGCTGACCCAAGGTTCGCGAAGCGTGTTGACGAGCAGACGCAGTTTATCACGCGGTCGGTAATATGCGTGCCGCTCAAGGTGAGGAACCAGACAATAGGGGTTGTGCAGGTACTGAATAAAATAGGCGGAGCCAGTTTTTCAAAGAGCGAGATTAAGTTTCTTGAGGCGCTTGCTTCACAGGCGGCGATTGCCATTGAAAACACCAATCTCTACGAGCATCTCGAGGAGCGCGCCGAGCAGCTGAATAAAGAGTTAAAACGCGCCAACGTCAACCTTTCAATTGAAAAGCTCAGGATTGAGTCAATCGTCCAGTCAATGGATGACGGCGTACTCGCGGTAGACAGGGAAAACAATATTGTCATGCTTAACAGGGTGGCTGAAAATACATTCAATGTGCAGACCGCGGATGTATTCGGGAAGTTTGTCGGGGATTTTATCAAGATAAAAGCAATAATAACAAATTTCATGACCGTGCTTGACGCCAAGACCACGATGAGAAATGAAGTAATGATTAAGATGGGTGAAAGGGAGCACATATTCGCTGCCGTATTCACGCCCATTATCAGCCAGAGGGGGGAGGCGGAAGGGAGCGTCGCTGTTTTCAGGGATGTTACCGAGATAAAAGAGCTTGATAAGATGAAATCGGAGTTTTTAAATATGGTATCTCATGAGCTCAGGACTCCGCTTACGCCCATACAGGCATATTCAGAGCTTATGATGGTAAGGGCCGTTGACCCGGAAAAGGTAAAAAATTACGCGGATATAATAAATAAAGAGACACAGAGGCTGGGAGCTCTTATAGGCGACCTGCTTGACCTGTCAAGAATAGAGTCGGGAAAAGGGCTGAGCCTCATGATAGAAGAGATGGATTTTGCCGAGTTATTAAAGACTGTTTATGAAACATACAGAAACGCATCTCCCAAGCACAAAATTATTTTGACAATGCCCGAAAAAAGTGAGATAATAGAAGTTGATAAAAACAAGATAATACAGGTAATGACAAATCTTTTGTCGAATGCCATAAAGTATTCCCCTGAAGGGGGAGAAGTTAAGATAGAAATGACGGAGAGGGATAAAAAAATATTTGTAAGCGTAAAGGACCGGGGGCTTGGAGTGTCAAAGGAAGACATACCAAGGATATTTGAAAAATTTTACAGGGTTGAAAGCGATGCGATTAAAAAGATAAGCGGGACAGGAATAGGGCTCCCGATAGTAAAATACATACTCGAGCTTCATAACGGAGGAATTGAGGTTAAAAGTGGCGTAAATGAAGGGAGCGAGTTTATATTCTGGCTTCCGAGAATAAAGCACAAGTAAAGCATATTAATTCAAGGAGGAACAAGATGGCAGAAAAGAAAAAGATTGTAGTTGCGGATGATGAGCCTTTTATTCTATCGGCACTGCAGGATACCCTATCTGATGATTACAGTGTTTATACGGCGTCAAACGGAAGGCTTGCCATTGAGACCGTCGCCAAGGTAATCCCGGATATGATCATACTTGACGTGATGATGCCGGAAATGGACGGGCTTGAGGCCTGCAAAAACCTGAAAAAGGAAAAGATTACATCAGGAATACCTGTTATTCTGCTCACCGCAAAAGGACAGATAACCGATATTGAAAAGGGCTTTAAATCAGGAGCTGACGCGTATATAGTAAAACCCTTCTCACCTGCGAGGCTTATAGAAAAGGTTGAGGAAATATTTGAAAAAGTAGAGATGAGAAAAAAGATAGTAGAAGAAAAGAAAAAGGGATAATACAAAAAAGCCCGCAAAAAGGGGGGTTTTTTGTATTATGGTAAGTGAAAAAAAGCACAATAAAACAGAAAAAAATATAAAAAAGAGCTTGACAGAAAGTTCTTTAAATGATATGATTTATACAAAAGAAGTGAAAAAAATCACACACTTTGAAGGAGGTATCAGAAAATGAAGAAAAAATACATTATGGCACCGGGCCCGACAGAAGTACCGCCTGAGGTATTGGCTGAGGCGGCAAAGCCGGTAATGCACCACAGAACACCGCAGTTCCGCAAGATACTGACAGAGGCGCTTGAGAACATGCAGTATGTGCTTGGCACAACAAGGCACGTATACTTAATGGCCTCGTCGGGCACAGGAGCCATGGAAGCGGCGATGGCAAATACTGTGAGCGCCGGAGACAAGGTAATAGTCGGTTCTATAGGCGCGTTTGGCGAGAGGTGGGAAAATCTCGCGAAGGCTTACGGCGCGAACATAGTGAAACTGGCGCCTGAGTGGGGCTACGCTCTTAACCCGGCGGACATAAAAAAAGCACTGGATGAAAATCCGGATGCTGTGGGGCTTTTTATCCAGCTCAATGAGACATCCACGGGTGTTTATAATGATATAGAGGCAATAGGAAAACTTACAGCCGGGCACAAGGCACTGCTTGTTGTTGACGGAATATCAGGAATAGGCGCTCAGCCTTTCTATATGGACAAGTGGGGAGTTGACGTAATTGTGGTTGGTTCGCAAAAAGGCCTTATGATTCCGCCGGGGCTGGCTTTTGTCTCCTGCAGCGAAAAGGCTATGAAGGTGATTGAGGCAAACAAGACCCCAAAATTTTATTTTGACCTGAAGCGCTATGAGAAATCGCTCACAAAAGAGAAGATGCCGGATACACCGTGGACATCCGCGGTCTCCCTCATAACCCAGCTCAACCTTGCGTTAAGAATGATAAAGGAAGAGACAAATGAAAAGGTGTGGGAGCGCCACGCGAAGCTTTCGAAGGCTGTCCGCGAAGGGATAAAGGCGCTGGGCCTTGAGCTCTTTGCCAAGGAAAACCCGGCAACTGTCCTGACATCGGTTGTTGTGCCCGAAGGTGTTGACGGAAAGGCGCTTGTAAAAAAGATACGCGATGACTACGGAATATCCATGGCAGGAGGCCAGCTCAAGCTTGAGGGAAAAATATTCAGGATTGGGACGCTTGGATATACGGACAGGTTTGACCCCATAACCGGCGTGGCTGCTGCTGAGATGGCGCTTAAAGAACTCGGAGCCAATATAGAGATAGGAAAAGGCGTGAAGAAGACAATGGAAACGCTTATGGAACAGGGGTATTGAAATTGAAAATTTAAAACTGAAAGTTGGAACATGGAACTTGAAACATAAAACTTGAAACCAAAAAGGAGGCGGATATGTACAAAATTCTTGTAAGCGACAAGCTTTCGGAAGATGCGTTAAATATGCTGAAAAACGAAAAAGATGTGGAGTGCACGGTAAAGACGGGAATGACCGAGGATGAACTGGCGGGAATGCTTCCGGATTTTGACGGGCTTATAATAAGAAGCGCGTCAAAGGTGACCGCAAAGTGCCTTGAAAACGTAAAAAAATTAAAGGTAATAGGCCGCGCGGGCGTGGGTGTTGACAATGTGGACATGGCTGCTGCCACGGCAAAAGGCGTTATTGTAATGAACACGCCTGACGCGAATACGCTCTCGACAGCCGAACAGACAATAACGCTCATACTCGGAATGGCAAGAAACCTGCCCCAGGCCGACGCCTCGCTCAAGGCCAAAAAATGGGAAAGGACAAAATTTGTCGGAACAGAGCTTTACGGAAAGACTCTCGGCGTAATAGGGCTGGGCAGGATAGGGACAGAGGTTGTAAAAAGGATGCTCGCGTTCGGCATGAAAGTGATAGGCTATGACCCGTTTATGACAAAGGAAAAGGCGGAGGCGCTTGGAATAGAGATGGCGGATATTCCCACGGTCCTGAAGAACGGGGACATCATAACATTTCATGTTCCCAAGAATAAAGAGACCGCGAACATGATAACAAAGAAGGAGATTGAGATGATGAAGCCCGGCGTTATGATAGTAAACTGCGCGCGCGGCGGAATCATTAATGAAAAGGACCTTGCTGAAGCGCTGACCGCGGGAAGGGTGAAAAGAGCAGCTCTTGATGTCTATGACAAGGAGCCGCCGTTTGATTCCGAGTATTTTGCGGTTGACCCTGAGAAGATAATCCTGGCACCGCACCTTGGCGCGTCAACTGTGGAGGCGCAGGAAAATGTGGGAAAGGTAATAGTCGAGCAGGTTGTTGAGGCGCTGCGCGGGGGAATGGTAAGAAACGCGCTGAATATCCCCGCTGTTGACCCGGAGCAGCTTAAAGAGATGCAGCCATATCTGACACTGAACGAAAAGCTCGGAGCTTTTGCGGCACAGCTTGTTGAGGGAAGCGTAAAGAGCGCGGTTGTGGAATACAGCGGGGATGTGTGCAAATACAACCTTAAATACCTGACAATCGCGGCGGTAAAAGGAATGCTTACGCCGGCTGCAGGGGACTCGGTCAATTATGTAAATGCCATGCCGATAGCCAAAGAGAGAGGGATAGAGATAGTTGAGAAGACAACGACAGTTAAGAGCGATTTTCCCAATATGATAAGCGTGACAATAGAAACGGATAAAGAGAGGAGAAAGGTTTTCGGAAGCCTCTCTGTCAAGCGTGAGGCGCGTATTACGGGAATAGACAGGTTTGAGCTTGAGATAGCGCCGGAGAAGAACATAATTGTTTACAGAAACATGGACAAGCCGGGCGTGATAGGGAGAATGGGCACGGTTTTGGGCTCGAACGGCATCAACATCGCCTCGTTTTCGCTCGGCAGGTCAAAAGAGGAAAAGGTGGCGCTTGGCGTTGTAACGGTTGACAATGAGGTTCCAAAGTCAGTCATTGACAGCATCAAAAACACGGAGGATATAATCGAAGTAAAGTATATAATGCTGTAAATAACATTTATGATTTAAAATACGGGCGGGAACGGCCGGCCTGAAACTGTTCAGCGGCGTTCCCGCCCGTATTTTTTTTGTGGTAACCCCTTTCGGTTATATCGGGGAAAACGGCCTGTCTTACTTGAGGTGGGCCGGGGCGGGCAGCGGAGAAATTTCGCCGATTTACATCGGCGGTGAGCCTGTTCATCCGGTGACTCGTGAATAAACGCGATTAGGCTTGCGCGGGTTTTAGTGCGTCTTGAACGCTGATGTGCACAGGTGTTTGGGATGTCGTTGAATAGAGAGCAACACAGACGCGCCCTGAGTTCTCGACGAAATTTTCCACTGCCCGCCCCGTCCTGCGACAGTTTGCGTTAGGGAACCGGTTGTCCTGCGACCTGCAAAAAACAAGATTAAACACCTTGATGCGTGACATGTTGTTTTTGCAGAGACCGGGATTCCATCCTTGTCTAAGCGTTTGTCCGCCCGAAGGGTTACTTTGTGTGTCTTTTTTTATGCTGAAAAAACGGAATAATATTGGTATAATGGCCGGTATAGGATGGATGAAACGCGCGGTTTCCGAGGAATCTTCATCCGCCGCGCAGACAACAGGAGGGTTTATGAAAAAAGTGTCAGGGTTGGCTGTTGTGTTTTTATTGTTGTCAATGTCCGTGTTCGGCGCAAATGAAGGGGCTTTTTTAAAGAGGGGGATGCAGCTTTTTCAGGCGAAGAAATACAGTGAAGCAGCCCCGTACTTTAAGCGGGCTGCGCAGATAAACCCTAAAAATCCGGCCGCGCATATATACCTTGGTTACTGTTACATGGCCCTTGGAAACCGCAGTGCTGCTGTGGCGAGCCTTGAGGCGGGCTTAAAACTGAGGGAAAACGCGGGGGCAAGGCGCTATCTTAATTCGCTGAAAGCGGGCGGCAGGGCGGCAAGCGGGCCTGCGGAAGAGCCTTACTACTATGACGGAGGCTGGCTCAGGACGGAAGCGCTGGCCGGGCCGCGCCTTGTTTTAAGGGATCCGACTTCAGCCTTTGACCTCTACGGCATTTATGACATCAGCGCCGGGCTTATTCTCAGGCCCAAAAAGAACTATATCTCGGCAGGCCTTTTTTATTACGGTACATGGATGGTTACAGAATCAGAAATACTGACGATTAAGACAAGTTCAAACCAATTCGCGGGAGTTTACGGGCTGACAGGGCTTACCAACAACAAGATGACGGTTTTTAACTATTACTTAAGCGGCAAAGACGCTATAGCCGTAAGGTTTGGAGCCATGCCTGTTTCTACAAGAAACGAGATGCAAATAAGCGGTTTAAAGACATTTGTCAACGGGGACATGATCGCAATTGTAGGCGGAGCGGAATACTCCCGCAGGCTGACCGACATTCTTGCCGCAGGAGTCAGTTTGGGATACAGGGGTACGCACCTGCTTGGTTATGAATATGACGAGTTCGGGAGTTTCTTTATGAGCGAGTCATCAAAGATTGAATGGGCGGTTTCAGGATGCTTTTCGCCCGGCCTTGGCAGTAATCAGGGCAGGCTTGACCTTGGGGTTGTTGTATCAAATAACGAACAGATAAAACTGAACAATTATGTGCTGCTGGATTTTACAGGGAACGAGATGCAGCTGGCGAGTCATAAAACCACAAACATAAATGTATGGGGGGGGCGACACATACGAAGTTGTCAGAAAAACAGATATTTTTGGCATTAACATTACGCCGCTGGCCTCTTACAGAAGCGGGCCGCTTGAGGCTGCTGTCGGTTTCAGTATTCTTGCCGGGATAACAGGAAAAGAGTCGGGAAAGCAGACAATCACCGGCACGGGCGGCAGCCAGGTGTCCACTGAACTTGAGAGTTTTGACCGGATAAAGGACGGAGGCGGCTTCAGCGCCATGGCAAAGGCAAGGTATGACCTGGGGATTGCGGAGCCCGCATTCGGGTTTGGCATGGGTTCCACCGGACATAAGGAATACTCAGGGCCGGGAGATACATCCCCTGTTGACCGGATTATTGACGGGATGGAAATAGGCGGAGGCGTTTCCTTAAAGCCGGCTGATACTGTCAAGATACCGGTGGAGATAAGAATAACAACACAAAAGGGCACGTGGAAAGCCGGAACCGCAGAGGCGTATGAAAGGTCTTTCGGCGTTGAAGGCGGCGCAGGCTGCGAGTTCAAGGTTACAAAAGAAGCGGCTATAAGGGCCGGCGCAGCGTACTCCCTGATGGAAAATTTCAGCAAGTGGGGGGATGACAGCGAGGAAAAAGAGCCGACAAACACAGGGCTTTTGTTTTCGGCCGGGGCAGGGTTTATTCTGGGAAAGACAAAGATTGATATCTCTGTTTTGTACAAGATAAGCGGAGTGGACCCGCTTCCTGCCGGAACAAAAGAATTTTCCGCGGGCACGTTTCAGGCTGCCGCGGGAATCTTTATGGAACTGTAAAATTCCGCAGGAACACAGCGGGGTTTAATGAAAGCGCTGAAAGCTGAAAAACAGCCTTGCCAAAGCCGCTCAAATGTTATACGATTATCTGGTTTTAAAATAAAAAAATGAAGGTGCGAGATGCCGGCAGATGTTATTTTAGGCGCCCAGTGGGGCGACGAGGGAAAAGGAAAGATAGTTGATGTCCTGGCTGAAAAATATGATGTTATTATACGCTATCAGGGCGGCTCAAACGCCGGGCATACGGTCATAGACGGGGACAAAAAATACATACTCCACCTCCTGCCGTCGGGCATAATCAACTCCGGCAAGATGAACATAATAAGCCACGGCGTGGTCATAGACCTGAACGCGCTTGCGGCTGAGATAAAAGAGTTGAAGTCAAAGGGCGTAAAAGTAACCCCTCAAAACCTGATGATAAGCTCAAACGCGGCTGTTGTGCTTCCTTACCACAAGGCAATAGACGCGGCAAGGGAGAGCGGAAACGCGCCCAATAAGATAGGCACTACAGGAAGGGGAATAGGCCCCGCGTACATGGATAAATATTCTCGCGGAGGCGTGAGAATAAGGGACCTGTTTAACGCGGAGGTTTTAAGGAAAAAAATCACGGATAACCTTGCGGAGAAAAACTTCCTGCTTGAAAAATTTTACGGAAAAGAAAAGCTCAGACGGGGAGCGATACTCAAAGAACTTCAAAAGCACGCCCGTTTTATAAAACCGTTTGTCAAAGACACGGTGGATGAGATAAACAAATATGTAAAAAACGGCAAAAAAATCCTCTTTGAAGGCGCGCAGGGCGCTCTTCTTGACATTGATTTCGGCACATTCCCTTTTGTAACATCCTCAAACCCCACGATAGGCGGGGTAATGACAGGGTCGGGAATATCGCACAGCCGAATAAAGGGCGTCTGGGGCATAACAAAGGCGTATCAGACCCGCGTGGGCAACGGCCCGATGCCGACAGAGATGAAAGAACCCGAGCATTCAAGGACGAGGGAAGCGGGCGGCGAATACGGAGCCACAACAGGCAGGCCGAGGCGCTGCGGATGGCTGGACCTGGTGGCGCTTAAATATGTGTGCGAACTTAACGGAATTACGAACATCATACTTACAAAGATTGACGTTTTATCCATATTCGGAAGGATAAAGGCGGCGACGCATTATATTTACAAAGGGAAGAAAATATCAACTTTTGTCGCTGACGGAAACGAGCTTTTGAAGTGCAGGCCGGTTTACAAGGTTCTTAAAGGGTGGGGGAGCGATGTATCATCCGCCCGGACATATACAGCGCTGCCGAAGGAGGCCAGGGACTACATACGCTTCATAGAAAAGTATACGGGCGTCAAGGTATCGGTTGTCTCTGTCGGGCCCGACAGGGAGCAGATACTGAAGAAGCCGTAGCATAAAGAATAATGGAATGGAAAAAAAAGACAAAGCCCTGTCAGGTTTTTTAAAGGGCAAAAATAACGGCGTATTCCTCCACACATCCCTTCAAAGCGCGGCTGACAGGCGCAGTCTTTTATTTATTGACGCCGTTAAAACAATCAGGTGTGAAAGTCAAAAGCATGTTTTAAGCTCATTAAAGTGTGTTGAAAGGATGATAAGGCGCGGTTATTACGCCGCCGGATACATTGCCTACGAGGCGGGATTGGTTTTAAACGGGGTGAATGCTAAAAACAATAAATGGCCGCGGCCGCTTTTAATGTTCGGCATTTATAAGAAACCGTTTGTATTTGAAGCGCGTGAAGCGGATGCTGTTTTACGGGAATTCTGCGGCGGGCAGGGAATTGGCAGCATGAAGCCGTCTGTGGCACCCGCTGAATACAAAAAAAACTTCACAAAAATAAGGGCTCTGCTTAAGGAGGGGGAGGCATACCAGATAAACCTCTGTTTTAAAATGTTTTTCAGCCTGTATCCGCGCGCTGCGGAGCTCTTTTTATACGGGCTCAAAAACCAGAAAACATGCTATGCGGCTTTCATAAGGGACAAAAATAAAACAATTCTATCCTTTTCTCCCGAGCTCTTTTTCAGGGTTGATGCCGGAAAAATACGGATGAAGCCCATGAAAGGCACACTGCTGAAACCCGCTTCAAAAGCGTCGCTCGCGAAGTTTAAAAAAGACTCCAAGACAGCCGCTGAAAACATCATGATTGTTGACCTTGTGAGAAACGACCTGGGAAAAATATGCGTTCATTCTTCTGTGGCCGCGCCGCGCCTTTTCAGCGTGGAAGAATACGATACGCTTTATCAGATGACCTCGACAGTGGCGGGCAGGCTGAAAAAAGAGGCGGGATTTGCTGATGTTATAAGAGCGTTATTTCCCTCGGGCTCGGTTACAGGAGCGCCGAAAAGGCGTGCAATGGAGATAATCGGCGAAATCGAAAAAGACCGGAGGGGAATATACACGGGAGCCATAGGCTATGCTGCGCCGCGCATGAAAAAAGCCGTTTTTAACATACCCATAAGGACCGCTGTTATCGATACTTACGCGGGCAGCGGGGAATTCGGGACAGGCAGCGGCATAGTATATGATTCAAATCCGGAAGCTGAGCATAAGGAGTGCCTCGGAAAGGCAGAGTTTATCAGGGGGCGTTATGAGAGTTTTAAAATATTTGAGTCGATACTGCATGAAAACGGCGGGTTTTTTCTTCTCGGGAGCCATTTAAAGAGGCTTGAAAAGGCCGCACGGTTTTTTGGTTTTATGTTTGATAAAAGTGCTGTTGTTAAAAGGCTGAACCGCGAAGTTGTTAAGGCCGGAGGCGGAAAGAGAAAAATCAGGGTGTTTGTCGGCGCCAACGGGCGTATTGAAACCGATAATGCGCCGGTTAAACCGCCGGCCGGGCCGCTTAAGGCGTGCGTGTGGAGGGAAAATACATGCAGCCGTGATGTGTTCCTGCGGCACAAGACGACAAAGAGAGAGATGTATGACAGGGCGCTTAAAAGCGCAAAGGAAAAGGGTTATGACGAGGTTGTGTTTATAAATGAAAGGGGAGAGGTGACAGAGGCGCACAGTTCAAATCTGTTTGTCCTTAAGAACGGCAAGTATTACACGCCGCCCGTATCCTGCGGCCTGCTCCCCGGGACATACAGGGAAGATTTTCTGGCAAAGATGAAAGGGAAGGCGGGGGAAAAGATTCTGAAAATTAAGGATTTGCGCGAAGCCGGGAGGGTTTATTTGTGCAATTCCGTAAGGGGCATGAGGGAGGCGGAAATCGTCTTTTGAGGAACGGTTATTTTTTCTTCTTTTTTTTCTTTGAAGTTGCCATGTCTTTTATGTAATTGATTTTTCCGCCGGCTGTGATTATCTCTTTTTCCCTCTCTGACAGCTGAGTGAAGAGTTTTATCTCATAAGAGCCGTTGACCTTTGCCCGTATGTTTTTCCCGGCTTTAAGGGATTCTGCGGCGTCAAAGAGCTCCAGCGTATCGCCGGGTTTTATCCTGTCATAATCCTTTGGGTTGGTAAATGAGAGGGGAAGCAGGCCGAAGTTTATGAGGTTTGCCTTGTGTATGCGGGCAAAAGATTTTGTTATCACTCCCTTTA
>DSBP01000009.1 GCA_011049465.1 bacterium
GGGATACGCTGAGGTTCGAGGTGACAGCGGAAAAAATAAAGGGCAGAATCGCAAAGCTTCACGGAGACGCTTTTGTCGGCGATGATAAAGTGGCGGAAGCGGACATGATGGCCATGATTACGGATAAATAATCATGGATAACAGCCTGATACACAATACAGCGATTGTATCCGAAGAGGCAAAGCTGGGCAAAGGGGTAAAGGTGGGGCCGTTCGCCATAATTGACGGAGGAACAGAGATTGGGGATAATACCGAAATCGGGCCGAGGGCTCATATAATTTCGGGCGCTGTAATAGGCAGCGGAAACTCGATAGGAGAGGGAACAATAGTATCGGGCGCTCCGCAGGACCTGAAATATAAGGGCGAAAAAACAACCGTGAAAATCGGAAACAACAATGTCATACGGGAGTATGTGGTCATACACAGGGCAGCATCCGCGGCAGGGGCTACGTCAATAGGCGACAACTGCTTTATACTGGGAAACGCGCATGTGGCTCACGACTGCGTAATAGGCTCAAATGTGGTGATAGTAAATTACGCGGGTTTATCCGGGCACGTTGTTGTGGAGGACCACGCTTTTGTCAGCGGTTTAACGGCAGTGCACCAGGGCGTGAGAATCGGGGCATATTCCATGGTCGGCGGAGGAATCAGGCTGTCTCAGGATGTCGCGCCATACATGACCGTTTCCGGACAGCCTGCCAGGTTTATCGGCGTCAATAAAACAGGGCTGAAACGCAATGGGTTCTCAAAAGAGGTAATTGGCCGTATAGAAGACGCGGCATCAATATTTTTCAGGCAGAACCTCATGGCAAAGGAAGCGATTGAAAAAATCCAAGCATCCATTCCGGCCTGCCCGGAGATTGAGCATTTTATCGGATTTGTGCGGTCTTCAAAGAGAGGGATGCTCCGTTGAAACGCGAAAGAGTAGCTGTTCTGGCAGGAGGAGGGGAACTGCCCGTCCATTTTCTTAAAAAAGCCGCTGAAAAAAATATAGAGGCTGTTGTAATCGGCATTAAGGGAGAGGAAAACCCGGCGGCAATTAAACTCGCAAGCCGTTACCATAAGGTGAAATTTTCATCAATAACAAAGATTATAGGATTGCTCAAAAAGGAAAAGATAAATAAACTGGTCTTTTTGGGATACATCAGGCACACAGAGGTGCTGAAACCCGGTAATCTCTCGCTTGATTTAAGGGCAATGAAGGTTCTTTTGAGGGCGGCTGATTTAAGGACCGCCCCGCTGATGAATGAAATAATAAAGGAGCTGGAAGGCGAAGGAATAAGGGTGCTTCCCACAACCTATCTGATGGAGGGGCTGCTTGCGCCCGCAGGCGCCGCGGGAAGGGTAAGGCCCAAAGGCAGGGCATTAAAGGATGCTGAATTCAGTTTTAAGATGGCCTCAGAACTTGCCCGCGCGGATATCGGGCAGACCGTTGTTGTTAAAAACGGCGTTGTGGTCGCGGCTGAGGCGCAGGAAGGGACAGACGAGTGCATAAGGCGCGGCGCTAAAATAGCAGGGCCGGGGTTTGTGGCGGCAAAAGCAGCGAGGCCAAAACAGGATTTGAGATATGATGTGCCTGTCATAGGCATTAAGACAATAAAGCTTCTTAAGGAGCTTAAGGCTGCGGGAGTGGTTGTACAGGCGGGAAAGACATTTCTTCTTGACAGGGAAGAGGCCGTTAAAACAGCGGACAGGAGCCGCTTGTTTATTTTGGGAAGGTAGTTTAAAATCAAAGTATCGGGTTAAAAAAGGCGCCGGCAGGGTCAGCGCTTAAAAAAACGGAGAAAAAGATGATTCCAATTTCAAGGCCGCTCATCGGCGAAGAGGAGATAAAGGCAGTAACAGATGTGTTAAGGTCGGGAATAATAGCATCGGGGCCAAAGGTCAGGGAGTTTGAGGAAAAATTCGCCGGTTTTACGGGAGCGAAGCACGCGATAGCCGTGTCAAACGGGACCTGCGCCATACACGCCGCTCTTTTCGGGCTCGGAATCAAAAAAGGCGACAGGGTAATTACAACGCCTTTTACATTTATTGCCACGGCAAATTCCGTGCTGCACGCGGGAGCAGAGCCCGTATTTGCTGATGTTGATGAGAAGACATTCAATATTGACCCCGGAAAAATCGAGCACGCGCTTAAAAAGGATATGTTCAGGAAGATAAAGGCGATACTTGTGGTTCATTTATACGGGCAGTGTTGTGACATGTCATCAATAAACAGGCTGGCTGAACAATATGGGGTAAAGGTAATAGAGGACGCGGCACAGGCTCACGGGGCGCTCCATTACGGAAAGATGGCGGGCAGCCTCGGGGACGCGGCCTCATTCAGCATGTACGCCACAAAGAATATGGCGACAGGCGAGGGCGGAATGGTGGCCGTAAAGGATGATGCCGCGGCGGAGAAGATAAGAAAATTCATTAATCACGGCTCCGAACGCGTTTATTACCACACCTTGCTCGGCTATAATTACAGGATGACCGACATAGAGGCGGCAATAGGCATTGTCCAGCTCGGGAAACTTGAGGGGTTTAACGCGAGGCGCAGGGAAAACGCCGCCAGGATGAAAAAAATCCTTGAGAAATACGAATATATAACAGTTCCGTATGAAGCGCCGGAATGTTTCCACGTTTTTCATCAGTTTACGGTTAAAGTTGAGGCGTCCAAAAGGGACAGGCTTTTAAAGCATCTCAATGACAGCGGGATAGGCGCGAAAATATTTTATCCGGTTCCCATACACGGACAGCCTTTCTACGAAAAACTGGTGAACCCGGGAGTCGCACTTAAAAACTCGGAAAAGCTGGCCGCGCAGGTAATCTCGCTTCCTGTGTATCCCGCCCTGACAGACGGTGATTTTGAGATTATTGAAGGCGCATTTGCCGGATTTGACGGGAGATAATAATTGAAACTTAAAGAACTTCATCTCATGGGGTTTAAATCATTTGCCGACAGGACCAGCCTCCATTTTGGGGAGGGCATTACAATAATTGTGGGGCCCAACGGTTCGGGCAAGTCAAATGTTATGGACGCCATAAGATGGGTTTTGGGAGAGCAGAGCGCGAAGAGCCTGAGGGGAGGAAAGATGGAGGATGTCATATTTGCCGGCTCTGACTCGAGAAAAACCCTGGGCATGGCAGAGGTATCCCTTGTCATGGACAATCAGGAAAACATAGCAAAAATACCCTATGCTGAGATAAAGGTCACCCGCAGGCTCTACAGGTCGGGAGAGAGCGAATACTTCATCAATGACAATCAGGTAAGGCTCAAGGATATTGTTGAATTATTCATGGATACCGGAGTGGGAATAGACTCATATTCCATAATAAGCCAGGGGGAAGTTGAGAGGATAATAAGCGCGAAACCCATAGAACGCAGGGAAATCTTTGAGGAAGCCGCGGGAATCACAAAATACATAAAGAGGCGCGATGAGGCATTAAGAAAACTTGAGTCAACAGAGCAGCACATGCTAAGGATAAACGACATTCTGGCCGAGGTAAAGAGGCAGGCCTCGCAGCTTGAGCGGCAGGCAAAGAGGGCGGAGAAATATAAGGAGCTCAGGACAGAGTGTTCGGATATGGAGTTTAAGGTTTATAAGAAGGATATCAGGGAAATGACGCTTAGATACAACGGGGAGACGCGCAAAAAAGAGGAGACAGACAGGAGAATTGAGGAGGAAAACGCGGGGCTCTCAAAATTTGAACTGAACCTTGAGTCGATGAAGCTGACGTCGGTCATGAAAGAGAAAGCCATATCCGAAGCGCGTGAAAAATGGGTCATAAGAGAGCAGGAGATACACAGGCTGGAGGACAGCCTCAGGTATCTTGATGAGAAGAAAAACGAGCTGCTCTCAAGGGCAGAGTCGCTGAAAAAAGAGAATGTCGAGAACGCGGGCAGGCTCGAAGGCCTGAAAATGGAAGCGTCCGGGGGGAGGGCAAGGCTTGAGGAGAAAAGAGCCGTTATAAAAGCAAGGGAAGAGGAGCTTGGCAGGCTCGATATTTCTGTTACGGAGTACATGGCCGGGTTTGACGCCAAAAAAAAAGAGGCGGAGGCAAAGCTTCCCGTAATTGATGGGTTGAGCAGGGCGCACGCGGATTTAAGGAATAAAATTGTCTCCGCTGAGGCGGACATCAGGTCAATAGACGCGAATATAGAGCGGGCCAACCGGGAGAGAAAAGAGGCTCGCGACAGGGTCTCGAGGATTGAAGCGGAGCTTGAACGGATTGCGGAAAACCGGTTTATGAAAGAGGGAGAGATAAAAGGCATCAAGGAAAAAGAAGAGCGGCTGATAAAGGAAAAGGTGAGGAAAAAGGCCGATCTTGACGTGGTTGAAAGCGCGCATAAAGGAATGGCAGCCGTCGTCAACAGGCTTGAGACGAGGCTTAATTTTCTTAAAGGGCTTCACGAGAGGCTTGAGGGGTACGGAAGCCTTGTCCGCAAAATACTGACGGAATACAGGGCCCAGCTTGATGAGCATGAACGGGAAAATATCGCGGGCGCGGTGGGCAACATAATATCGGTGGAAAAGAGGTTTGAGGCCGCAGTAGAGCAGGCATTAAGGCCGGCTCTCGAGGCAATACTTGTCAGGGATGAGAAACTCATAGGAGAGATATTCAGCCTTTATGAACTGGAAAAGGGAAGCCTCTCGCTTTTAAACGGGAAAGAGGCAGGGGCAAAAGCCGCGGCAGCGGGCCCGGCCGGCGGCCGCATAAATCATAAAAATATAATAGCCTATCTTCCGTCTGTCATAACCGTCAGGGAAGGGGACGAGGCGGTCAAGGCGCTTTTTCACGGCACCTATATTGTGGAAAGTTTTGAAGCCGCTAAAGAAGTCATGGAAAGCGTCAGTCACGGCGCGGAATACAGGCTGCTTACTTTAAAAGGGGAGATGATATCAAGTTACGGAATATACTCCAAGGGCGGCGCGGAAACAGCTGAAGGAGCGGGGTTTCTGGGAAGGGAAAGGGAAATATTCGAGATAGAGGAGGAACTTGAATCAGCAGGGGCAAAACTGGCGGCCATAGGCGAAGAGGCCGCTTTCAGGGAGAAAAAGATAGGAATGGTGGAGGCGCAGATAGAGGAGCTCTCTATCAGCTATCATAATCAGTATGTGGAGGTAATTAAAGACAGCGAGCGGATCAAACAGAGGGAAGAAGAACGCGCCGCTGAAGAGGACGGGCTGGTAACGGCAGAGGCGGCTTTACGCGCCGAGATAAGCCTGAGGGAAGAAAAAATGGCGGACAAACTTCGTGTTGCTGAAGAAGCGGCAGGCATCATGGAGAGGCTTGAAGGGGAAAAAGAGGCCCTTGAACAGTTAAAAAAAGAGACCTCGTCCATGGAGACCGAGTACCTGTTCATGAAAACAGGCCTTGATAATAAGAGGATGGAACTGCTGAAACTGTCCGGCGAGTTTGACATAGAGGCCAATAACCTCAGGATGCTTGAGGAAAAAGCCTCTGAGGTGGGCGCTGCGTATGAGCGGACGCACGCGGAAATCGAGGAGCTTAACCGCAGGATAGCGGCGGCGGAAGAGGAAAAGCGCGCATGCGAGGGCCAGATAAGCGGCAACAGGGAGCTTTTGGCTGCGGACGAGGCAAACCTTGGGGCGCTGAGAAGGGATTTTGACATTTACAAAACAGAAATGGACAAGCTTGATACATTGATAAAATCAATGTCTGTGGTGCGCGACAAACTGCGTGAAGAACAATATGAAATTAAGCTGAAGATAAATGAGTTCTCGCTCGGCATAAAGGCGCTTTACGACAGGCTTCAACAGGAGCTTAAAATGTCGCCCTCTGAAGAGGAGATTTTTTCTTTTGAGATAAGCGAAGACGAGTATAAGGAGCTGAACCTGAAGGTATCGGAATACAGGGAAAAGATGGATAAGCTTGGGGTCATAAACCTTGTTGCCATAGAGGAGTACAATGAGCTCAAAAGCAGGAATGAGTTCCTCCAGTCGCAGTATGACGACCTTGTGACAGCAAGGGATAACCTGACAAAAGTTATTAAAAAGACCAATGAGGAATCAAAGGAGCTGTTTGTAAAGGCTTTTACCGAGATTCGCGCGAGGTTTGCCGAGGTTTTTGTCAAGATGATGAACGGCGGAGAGGCCGACCTTCTCCTGACCGACAATGAAAACATACTTGAATCAGGAATTGACATCATAGCGAGGCCGCCGGGGAAGAGGCTCCAAAACATAAACCTGTTATCAGGCGGAGAAAAGGCAATAACCGCTGTCTCTCTTTTATTCGCTCTGTTCCTGATAAAGGCCAGCCCTTTCTGCATCATGGACGAGGTTGACGCAGCCCTTGATGATATGAATGTGGCCCGTTTTGTAAATCTTATTAAGAGTTTTAAAAGGACGCAGTTTCTTGTGATATCGCACAACAAGATTACCATGGAAACCGCCGACGTGCTGTACGGCATATCAATGGAAAAAGCCGGCGTATCAAAGATAATGTCAGTCAAGCTTGATAAAGCCAAAGAGGCGGCCGCGGAAGACAACGGAAACAGTAATGGCTGAAGGGAAGCTGCCGAAAAACCCCTCTTTCCTGGACAGGCTTAAAACTCTCTTCGCCGGCGGAAATTATGATTTCGCGGAGGGCCTGGAAGAAACACTTATTTCAGCCGATATTGATATCGGCATTGTATCTGAAATGACAGAGATGCTGAAGAACCGCAGGCTCAAATCATTTGATGAGGCAAAGGAATACCTTAAGGCTGAATTTATTAAAAGGCTGTCCGGCGGCGAAAGAGAGGCCGCGGCACCCGGTGTTTTAAGAATAATAATGCTTGTCGGAGTGAACGGCGCGGGAAAGACGACCACTGCGGTGAAGCTGGCCCTTTTGTTCAAAAAACAGGGGAAGAAAATCCTTCTTGCCGCCGCGGATACATTCAGGGCAGCTGCCGCGGAACAGCTCGAGCGCAGGGCCGTTGAGAATAAAATTGAGATTATAAAGGGAATGGACGGCGCGGACCCCGCGTCCGTCGTTTTCAACGCTGTGAACAGGGCGAAATCCGGCGGGTTTGATCTGTTGATTATTGACACGGCAGGAAGACTTCACACCAGCCGTAATCTGATGAGCGAGCTTGAAAAGACAAAACGCATAGCTGTAAGGGAAGCTCCCGGAGCTGTTTTTGACGCATTTATTGTCATAGACGCAAATACCGGAAACAATTCATCTGCCCAGGCCGGCGAGTTCAACTCGGTTCTCGGGCTCACGGGCATAGTTTTAACCAAGCTCGACAGCTCTGCCAGGGGCGGGTCTGTCGTGAAAATCAGGGCGTCGCTCGGCCTGCCTGTCTGCTACGCGGCTTTCGGCGAGAAGCCGGATGATATTGATGAGTTCTCCCCTGAAAAATATGTTGAGGGGCTTTTTGGATGACGCGCTGGATCATAAAGGACAGTCCCGCGCCTGACGCGGAATTAAGGCGCTTAATCACCTCAGAACTGTCTGTATCGGATTTTGCGGCTGATGTTCTGGCACTGCGCGGCATAAGCGGGGAGGGGGAGCTCGAAAAACTGATTCAGCAGGATACAGCAGGCTTAAACCCGCCGTTTCTCTTTGAGGATATGGAAAAGGCTGTGTTGAGGATAAAAAAAGCCGTGGACGCAGGGGAAAAGATTGTCATTTACGGGGACTATGATGTTGACGGCGTAACCGCCATTGTAATACTCAGCTGTTTTTTCAACAAATACATGGGGTATAAAAATACGGATTATTACATACCGCACAGGCAGGACGAGGGATACGGCCTTAACAAAGAGGCTGTTAAGAGTATTGCTGAAGGCGGCGCGTCGCTTCTTATCACAGTGGACTGCGGGATAAGCGCGAAAGAAGAGGCTGAATACGCGGTGAGCCTCGGCATGGATATCATAATAACGGACCACCACCTGCCGCCTGAAGGGGGACTGCCGGGAGCGGCGGCTGTAATAAACCCCAAAACGTCAAAGGCCTATCCGGATAAAGATTTGAGCGGTGCGGGAGTGGCATACAAGCTTGTGTCAGCGCTTGCGGAAAAAGCGGGAATGGATTTAAAGGAAGATTTTCTTGATTTTGCGGCTCTCGGGACAGTTGCTGATATTGTCCCGCTCTCTGAAGAGAACCGGGCGATTGTAAGGCGCGGTTTTAAACGCCTGAGAAATACGCTCAATCCGGGGCTGCGGGCGCTGAAGGAGGCGGCGGGGCTTGCAAAGGATGTTAAAATCACCACATACCACGCGGGTTTCATATTGGGGCCCAGGATAAATGCCGCGGGAAGGCTTGAACACGCGCGGAGCGCTGTGGAGCTGTTTCTGACTGATGACAGTAAAAAGGCTGAGGAGACAGCGGCAGCGCTGAACAGGATAAATGACGACAGGAAAAAGCAGATGAAGGCCGCTGAAGAAGAGGCTGTGGCAAGGGTTGCGGAGACATTTAACCCGGAAGAGGATTTTGTAATTGTGGTGTATGACGGCAAATGGAACCCCGGAATTGCCGGGCTCGTGGCGTCAAGGATAATGAATAAGTTTTACAGGCCCGTGTTTGTCCTGACAGGAGGAGAGGACGGGCTTGTCCATGGAAGCGCAAGGTCGATTAAAACCGTCAATATTTTTGATGCGTTAAAAAGCGCGGCAGGGATGCTTGAGCGGTTTGGCGGGCACAGGCTCGCGGCAGGAGTGAAACTGAAGGAAGAAAACATACCTGATTTCAGGACGGCGCTTAATGATTACATGAAGAAAACCCACAATGAGGACGATTTTAAACCGTTTATTGAGATAGACATGCTTTTAAACAGCCCCATAACAGTAAGGGATATCAGGGCCATTGAACTGCTTGAGCCATGGGGCGAAGGTAATCCGAGGCCGGTTTTTGCCATGGAAGGTGTTGACATTATTGACATTAAATTATATAAGAATAACACCATGAAATTTTACGGAAAACAGTCAAGGCGGCTCTTTAATTTTATTCTCTTTGGATATGACGCCCGGGACGCTGAGCTGGTTAAAAAAGGCGCGATTCTGGATATAGCATTTACAGCCTCGGTCAATGAATGGCAGGGCGACGAGTCAGTGTGTCTTGAGGTAAAGGACATAAAAAGCCGGAATTAAACGGCAAATAAAGAAAAAAACATGGAGGTGCGGCATGAGGAAAATAATTATGGCGCTGCTGGTTCTGGCTGCGCTTGCGGCATCTGCCGCTGCGCAGGGAGTTTACACCGGGCACATCACAAGCGGTAGTGACGGCAAAAACAGGAGTGTTGTTATTATCAATACGGTAACCGGGGATTTTGAGGTTTATGACATTGATAACAGAGGCTTAAACAGGCGCGAGAACCGCGTCTATTATGACTGCGTCAGTTATAATAGAGCGGAAGGGACCAGGGAAGTGAGGGAAATACTGATAAATGAGTGACCCGGCTGAAATAATAAAGAGCACGGTACGAAAAATCCCGCTGAATCCAAAGCTGAAGGAGATTGGTTTTCAGGCCTTTCTTCTTGCCGCAGGAAGCTTTTTATGCGCTTTTGCCGTCAATGCCATACTTGTGCCAAACGAGTTTCTGGCGCGGGGCATAACAGGCATTACGCTGCTGATTTATTATAAGTTTTCTGTCATGCCCGTCAGCGTTCTTTACCTGCTGATAAATGTACCGATATTTTTAATCGGCTGGAAATTTGTGGGGCGCAGATTTGTCCTGTATTCGCTTGGAGGCCTGCTGATATACACGCTTATGTTGGGGTTTGTAAAAGTCAGTGTCCCGATAAATGACAAGATGCTGGCCGCGGTAATGGCGGGAATTCTGATGGGAATCGGCGTTGCTGTCATACTGCGTTCTTACGGCTCGGCAGGGGGAGCGGAGATTCTCTATGTTATCTTTAATAAGACAGTGTCAATTACGCTGGGCATGGGCTCCATGATTGTTAACGGGATAATTTTGCTTGTCATGGCCTTCATATTTCCCCTTGAAAATGTCCTGTACACCCTTATTTTCCTGCTTGTAAGCACATATACAATAAACGCGGTGTTTCACGGAATGACAAGGCGGCGCTCCGCGCTTATTATATCCGAAAACTGGAAAGAGATTGCCCGGGTTCTTACCTGCAATTGCGGGATAAGGGTAACCATACTTGAAGGTAGAGGCGCTTATAAAGGCGCGCCAAAGACCATACTTTATTCCGTAATATCCAAAAGGAAACTGCATCTTTTTAAAAGGACAGTGCTGGCAATAGACCCAAAAGCATTTATAACAATAATGTCGGCGGAAGATGTAGCGGGAGTGGAGATAGGAAACCAGCCGCATTGGTAACTCATCAACTGAAAACTTAAATCTGAAAGTTTAAAGTTAAAACCGGACGCGTTTTGTTCATTGCGGCCGCAGCCTGTTTACCGGCAAAAAAAGCCGGAAAACATCAAACATTTTAAGGAGAGGCCATGAAAGAAAACAAATTTCCAAAAGGTTTTATATGGGGGGCGGCTACTTCATCTTATCAGATAGAGGGGGCGTGGGACAAAGACGGCAAAGGCTTGTCGGTGTGGGACACGTACTCGCACGTGCCGGGAAAGACAAAAAATAATGACACGGGCGATATTGCCTGTGATCATTACAACCGCTGGCGCGGCGATATCACGCTCATGAAAAAAATAGGGCTCAAGAGCTACAGGTTCTCAATAAGCTGGCCAAGGATATTTCCCGACGGGAAGGGCGCGCCCAATGAAAAGGGAGCGGCTTTTTATGACCGCCTGATTGAAGGCCTGCTTGAGGCGGGAATCGAGCCGATGATAACTCTTTTTCACTGGGACCTGCCACAGGGCCTTATGGACAGGGGCGGCTGGCTGAACAGGGAGATAACCGATGATTTTATGAAATACGCCTCTTTTGCATTTAAAAGATACGGCAAAAGGGTAAAAAAATGGGCTACATTCAACGAGCCGTGGGTCTTTACGCTTATGGCATATACTTCAACGTGGCAGCCGCCGCTTGGTATTAATAATGATTATGAGGCCGGGCTGACGGCTGTTCATAACATGAATCTTGCCCACGCCAAGGCTGTAAGGGCTTTCAGGGAGCTTGGGCTCAATGGCGAAATCGGGATTGTTCAGGTATCCATTCCCGCTGTTCCGGAAGCGCAGGATAAGGGGACGCTGAAAAAAGCATCGATTCTGGACGGCATTATAAACCGCTGGTTCCTTGACCCTCTCTTTTTCGGAGAGTATCCCGCTGACATATCGGAATATTACCGAAAAAAATACTCGGCTGTTTTTATTCCGTCGGGGGCGGATATGCGCCTTATAAAAGACATGGGTACGGATTTTGTAGGCGTTAACAACTATTTCCCGTTCAGGGTAAAGGATAACGGCGCAAAAAAGCCCTTTGACTGGAAAGAGTGTGTGATAAGAAAGAAAAATGTCCCACGTTCGGATATGGACTGGGAGATTTATCCCGAGGGCATATACAGGATACTGAAATCCTACAGCGAAAGGTATGGCAATCCTGTCATGTACATAACGGAAAACGGCAACGCGTTTAAGGACAGGATAATAAAAGACGGTATGGTCATGGATAATGACAGGATTTCTTATATGCGGGAGCACCTGAAGCAGGCGCTGCGCGCCGTTAAGGAGGGCGTGGATTTGAGGGGATATTATCTCTGGTCGCTTATGGACAATTTTGAGTGGAACCACGGCTATTCAAAGCGTTTCGGCATCATCAGAGTGGACTATAAGACACTGAAGCGCTCGATTAAAAAATCGGGATACTGGTACGGGAAGGTTATCAAAGAGAACGGGATTTAAAACAATTTATATTTGATATTTGATATTTGATATTTTAAGGCTGAATCAAACACAGCGCGGGTTTAAGAGGAAGTTGTTCTCATTATAAAATATAAAATCTCAATTATCAATTCGAAGGTATTGGCATTCGCGGGTATTGATCATCCCATTCCCGGCAGGGGCGGGGGTTCCGTTTTCGGTTTTTTAAACCTCTTCCATCTTCCTGATTTATAATAGAGCCAGTTCAGCGTCATTCCCACATAAGCGCTGACTGCCATTGCCAGCCATATTCCCGTCTCGTTCATTCCTGTCTTTGATGACAGGGCCCAGCCCAGCCCCGCTCTGAAGATTATAAGCGTGATAAAGGCGAAAAACATTGAGGGCAGAGTGTCACCTGAACCGCGTATGACGCCCTGAAATGTGAACATAAGGGCAAAGGCAAAGTATGTGAAGGTTACATATCTGAAATAAGGGACAGTCTTTTCAATGACGCCCGCGTCTGTTGTGAAGATGGAAGTAATCTGAGCGGGAAAAATATTGACAATGACGAAGAAAAACAGGGCAAAGGAGAGGGTTAAAACGGAAACCCATTTAACAATCTCGGGAATCTTTTCCTGCCTGCCCGCGCCGAGTGCCTGAGCCGCAAATGCTGCTGCTGCTGAACCGCCAAGCGACATCGCGGGAATGAAGGAAAACTGGTCGATTCTGAGGCCGATTCCGTACGCTGCCACAGTGGTGAAGCCAAATCCGTTGACCAGCGAGATAATCAAAAGGCCGCTTAATGAGACTATTATCATCTGGAGCGATACCGGAATGCCTATGACAAGTATTCTTTTGACTATGGCGGGGTCAAACCTGTATTCCCATTTTAATATGTTGAAAAGCGGGTTTTTGCGCGCAAGATAAACAAGCGCGGCCGCTGATGTAACCGCGCCTGATATTACGGTGGCAAGGGCCGAGCCCGCTATGCCAAGCTTTGGAAACGGCCCCCAGCCGGTAATGAGCGCGGGAGCCAGTATTATGTTTAAAGCGACATAAAAGGCCAGTATGATAAGGGGTGTTTTTGAGTCTCCGGCTCCGCGAAGTATCCCCGAAAACCAGTTCTGCACAAACATAAAGATCATTCCGCCAAATATTATGTTCAGGAATAACTGCGCGTCGTGTATTATCTCTTCCGGTGTTGAGAGGAGGCGCAGGATCGGAAGCGAGAGGGCGATTCCCGCGGCTGTAAAGAGCACGGTGAGCGCTATGATGGCCATGAATGAGTTCACGAGGATTTTTGAGAGCAGCGCGGTGTCTTTTGCGCCGAAAGCCTGGCCCGCGAGTATGGAGGTTGAGACAGCCAGTCCTATGAGCAGCGAGACGAGCATGAAAAGAACCGGCATTGAGGCTGATACCGCCGCAAGAGCCTCGGGCCCGATGAGCCTGCCGACCCAAAAGGCGTCAATCGCGCTGTAGAGTGAATGCATCAGGTCCCCGAGAACTATGGGCCATGAAAATATCAGCAGATTCTTCAGTATGCTTCCCTGTGTAAGGTCTTTCATCGTCTCTCCGTTTCTGTTGTGAATGTGATATTATAACGCGAAATTTGATTTTGAAAAGAAAAAAATAGAGGCATTGCCGTGCTGGAGGTGGGCCGGGGCAGGCAGCGGAGAAATTTCGCCGATTTACATCGGCGGTGAGCCCGGGTCATAAGTTTATATTTGATATTTTATATTGTATAGTTATGGAATGTAGGCGCGGACTTTAGTCCGCGGTATTTGAGTGCGACGGAATTTGAAATACGCGCGAACTAAAGTTCGCGCCTACAAACCCGTCCTGCGATAGAGCGTGTTGGGGCAAAGGTTGTTTAGCAACCGGTAAGAAACAAGGATAAACAGCGAGATGCGTTGTTTTCGTAGGGGCGATTCATCTGTCCTGAGCGGAGTCGAAGGACGAATCGCCCAAAGCGGGTTGTTTTTCGGGGTTCGTATTAACTTGCAAATTGCAAATTCCAAAGCTAAATTGTTTTTAAATTGTCCTCTCCAACAAATGGCGCAAAAAAGGCTTGACAACAAAGGCCCGTTATTATATCATTTGCTATCCCTGATTGTTAAAAAATCAGCAGAATAGCCTGTTTTACAGCTGTGGCTGGCAGGAGAGCGGGCTCGGGGAATTTTTGTTTTTTTCAGGAGGAGTTTGTTAATGAAGACATTTATGGCAAGAAAAGAAGATGTCAGAAGAAAGTGGTACATAATTGACGCGGATAATAAGGTTCTGGGCAGGCTTGCCACCAAAGTGGCGGACACGCTCAGGGGCAAGAAAAAGCCGGATTTTACGCCTCATGTTGACACAGGTGATTTTGTAATTGTTGTCAACGCGGAAAAAATCAGGCTGACAGGAAATAAGGCAGCATCAAAGGTTTACCAGTCCCACAGCGGATACCCGGGCGGGTTCAAGGAAGAGAAATACTCTCATATGCTCGCGAAACACCCGGAGAGGATAATAGAGTATGCCGTAAAGGGAATGATTCCCAAGACAAAACTCGGGGATAAAATCATTAAAAAATTAAAAGTATACAAGGGGCCTGAGCATCCTCATAAGGTTCAGAACCCCGAAGTCCTTAAATAAGGAGGAACAGTTTTGAGCAGAATATTATACGGCACCGGAAGGCGTAAAAACGCGGTCGCGAGGGTTTATCTGAAACCCGGGGCAGGCGAGATAACAATAAACGGGCTTGAGGAAAAAGAATACTTTGACAGGGACACACACGTCTCGCATTTTAAGGCGCCGCTTGAGGCGACCATGAATACGGGAAAATATGACGTTATGGCGACTGTGAGCGGCGGCGGAAAGACAGGCCAGTCCGGAGCCATAAGAATGGGAATCGCGAGAGGGCTCGCGCAGATTGATGACAATGTCAGGTCTATTCTTTCAAAGGCCGGTTATCTTACAAGAGACGCGAGAATGGTTGAGCGCAAGAAATACGGAAAGATGAAGGCGCGCAGGAGCTATCAGTTCTCAAAACGATAAGGTTTGTAATGCGATATCAAAAGGCGGGAGCTTGTCTCCCGCCTTTTTTGTTGCCGCGAACAGAGCTAAATCAGAAAATTTTCCACTGCCGGCCCCGTCCTGCGGTAGAGACGGGCCATGCTTGCCTGCCGAAATCTCGATGAAGGTAGGTGCCCGTCTAAGCGTCTTGTCTTTCGGTGGTTGTACTAATTTGCAAATTCCAAATTATAAATTGCCTCACTTGAGGCGGGACGGGGCAGGCAGCGGAGAAATTTCGCCGATTTACATCGGCGGTGAGCCCGGTCAGATGCAGACTCATGAATATGCGCGATTAGGCTTGCGCGGGGTTTTAGGGCGGCAACTCTTATGCGGGGCACAGGTGTTGGGGATGGCGTTGAATAGCGAGCAACACAGACGCGCCCTGAGTTCTCGACGAAATTTTCCACTGCCAGCCCCGTCCTGCGATAGTGTGTGTTAA
>DSBP01000021.1 GCA_011049465.1 bacterium
CTGAAGTTCGCGGCTACAAAGGCAGGAAGCGGTTGTTTTGGTTTTAACGTAGGCGCGGACTTCAGTCCGCGGCATTTGAGTGTGACGGTATTGAAAGGCGCGCGAACTGAAGTTCGCGGCTACGAGTGCTGAAAACTTGTTGTTTAAATTAATCACGGAGTTAAACATGGAAAAAGCAATACTGATGCTTGAGGACGGAACGTTTTTTGAGGGCTTGTCCGCGGGCGCGAAAACAGAGGCCTTCGGTGAGATTGTATTTAACACATCCATGACAGGATACCAGGAGATTCTTACTGACCCGTCGTATAAGGGGCAGATAGTCACCATGACCTGCCCTCAGATCGGCAACTACGGCGTAAATCCTGATGACGCGGAGTCATCGGCAGTGCGGGCCGAAGGGCTTGTGGTAAAGGAGATGAGCTCCATAACAAGCAGCTGGCGCGGCGTCATGAGCCTCAGGGATTATCTTGTGAAAAACAGGATACCCGCAATTGAAGGCATAGACACAAGGGCATTGACCCGCCGCATCAGGGATAAGGGCGCGCAGAAATCAATACTTTCCGCAATTGATTTGGACAGGAAATCCCTGCTTAAAAAAGTGAGGCAGTCGCCCTCAATAAACGGAATTGACCTGGCCGCCGGAGTATCGGCAAAAGCCGCGTATAAATGGAATGCCGGGCTCAAGCCCCTGAACATACTCAAAAATGAGGGAATCTATCTGTATCCTGCGGCAAACACAAAGCGGCTCAAGGTCGCGGCTATTGACTGCGGCATCAAAAGGAACATACTGAGAATCCTTGTATCTTTAAACTGCAGTGTTACCGTATATCCAATAACAGTGAAGGCCGAAGAACTGCTTAAAAGCGGCTGTGACGGCGTATTTATCTCAAACGGCCCCGGAGACCCGTCCGCTGTCCCTTATCTTGTCGCTGAGATAAAAAAACTGCTTGGAAAGAAACCTGTTTTCGGCATATGTTTCGGGCACCAGCTCCTGGCGCAGGCGCTCGGCGGAAAAACATACAAGCTTAAATTCGGGCACAGGGGGGCAAATCATCCTGTGATTGACCACAGGACCAAAAAGATTGACATAACCGTCCAGAACCACGGCTATGCCGTGGATGTCAGGTCCCTGAAGAAATCGAAGCACAAGGTCCTGATAACGCACACAAACCTGAACGACGGCACAAATGAGGGCATAGAAGTAAAGCGGCTGCGCGCGTTTTCAATACAGCACCACCCCGAAGCAGCCGCCGGCCCGCATGACGCGAAGTATATTTTTAACAGGTTTGTTGAGGAAATGAAGGAGTAGAAAATAAGGCAGTTTAAATTTTGAATTTGCAATTTTGAAGTTAACATGAAACCTGAAACTTGAAACTTGCACTTAACATGAAACATGAAACTTGAAAGGAGCCGCAATGCCGAAACGCAGAGACATTAAGAAGATTCTTATAATAGGCTCAGGGCCGATTGTAATAGGGCAGGCTTGTGAGTTTGATTATTCGGGGACACAGGCTTGCAAGGCGCTGAAGGAAGATGGGTATAAGGTCGCGCTTGTGAATTCAAACCCTGCGACAATCATGACAGACCCCGAGTTCGCGGACGCAACTTATATTGAGCCCCTGACTGTTGAGATTCTTGAAAAGATTGTTGAAAAGGAGAGGCCCTGCGCCATACTTCCGACTGTGGGCGGACAGACAGCGCTTAACCTCGCGGTGCAGTTTGTCGAGCGCGGGCTTGACATGAAATACGGGGTTGAGCTCATCGGCGCGGACATAAAGGCGATTAAAAAGGCGGAGGACAGGCAGCTCTTCAAGGACGCGATGATTAAAATCGGGCTTGATGTGCCCAAAAGCGCCTATGTGTCAAATATGAAACAGGCGTTCGCTGCCGCGAAAAAGACCGGCTTTCCCGTGATAATAAGGCCCGTTTTTACGCTCGGCGGGAGCGGCAGTTCAATCGCGTATAATATGAGGGAGTTTAAGGAAAAGGCTATGCGCGGCATGAAGGACTCGCCCGTGGGAAAGGCGCTTCTTGAGGAGTCCATAATAGGCTGGAAAGAATATGAGCTTGAGGTCATGAAGGATAAAAAGGACAATGTCGTCATAATATGCTCGATTGAGAACATAGACCCGATGGGAATCCACACGGGCGACTCCATAACCGTCGCGCCGGCGCAGACGCTGACAGACAGGGAATACCAGATAATGCGCGACGCTTCTCTCGCGATTATCAGGGAGATAGGCGTTGACACGGGCGGCTCAAACATTCAGTTCGGCGTAAACCCGAAGGACGGACGGCTCGTTGTAATAGAAATGAACCCGCGCGTGTCGCGCAGCTCGGCCCTTGCATCAAAGGCCACCGGCTTTCCCATAGCCAAGATTGCGGCAAAGCTTGCCGTGGGTTACACCCTTGACGAGATACCGAACGACATTACAAAATATACGCCCGCGTTATTTGAGCCCGCGCTCGATTATGTGGTTGTCAAGGCTCCGCGGTTTACCTTTGAGAAATTCCGCGAGACAAAAGATGAGCTGGGAACCCAGATGAAATCAATAGGCGAGGTTATGGCCATAGGCAGGACATTTAAGGAGTCCTTTCAAAAGGCAATGCGCTCGCTTGAGACGGGCCGCGCGGGGTTTGGCGCTGACGGAAAGGAAGGGATAGCAGGCGGTTTTACGCTCAGGGAACTGAAGGAAAAGATACGAACCGCTTCGTCCGGAAGAATTTTTCTTGTCCGGGAGGCTCTACGCAGGGGCGTCTCTGTTGAGGACGTCTATAAAATTACGGGGATTGACCCGTGGTTCCTGAAAAATTTTACGGATTTAATTGAGTGCGAGGCCGGGATAAGGCGCTTTGCCGCTTCCCGCGCCAAAAAACCCGGCGCGTTCAAGGCTCTTCTCAGGAAGGCAAAGGAATACGGTTTTTCCGACCGGCAGCTCGGGTTTCTTCTTAAAAAAGATGAGATGCAGGTGCGGAGGGAGCGGGAAAAAGCCGGGATTAAGCCTGTTTACAAGGCTGTTGACACCTGCGCCGCGGAATTCAAGGCATACACGCCTTATCTCTATTCGTCTTATGACAGCGAGAATGAAAATCCGGTCTCGAAAAAGAAGAAGGCCGTAATACTCGGCAGCGGGCCGAACCGCATAGGCCAGGGAATTGAATTTGATTACTGCTGCGTCCACTCTGTATTCGCGCTCAGGGAGGAGGGGTATGAGGTATCAATGGTCAACTGCAACCCCGAGACGGTCTCGACAGACTATGACACTTCCGACAAGCTTTACTTTGAGCCGCTTACAGCGGAAGACACGCTGAATATCGCGGGTCAGGAGGGCAAAGACGCCGGGTTTATTGTGCAGTTCGGCGGACAGACGCCGCTTAAGCTCGCGAATCCGCTGTATAAGGCGGGGGTGAAGATAATGGGGACTTCGCCCGCGTCAATAGACCTGGCCGAAGACAGGAAAAAATTCGCGGCAATACTTGACAGGCTCTCCATCGCGCATCCCGAGCCCGGCACCGCGCGCACCCTTAAAGAGGCGAAAAAAATAGCCGCGAACCTCGGATACCCGCTGCTTGTGAGGCCGTCTTATGTCCTTGGCGGAAGGGCAATGGAGATTGTCTATGACGACGATTCTTTTGAGGAGTTTGTAAAGGAAGCCTTTATAGTCTCTGAAAAACATTCGGTCCTGATTGACAGGTTTCTTGAGGATGCGGTTGAGGTTGACGTTGACTGCGTATCCGACGGAAAAGAGGCTGTCATAGCCGGGATAATGGAGCACATAGAGGAGGCGGGAATACACTCGGGGGATTCTGCCTGCGTCCTGCCGTGCATTACGGTCAGGGGCGACATGATAGAAAAGATTAAAAGCATAACCAGGCAGCTCGCGATAGAACTCAAGGTAAAGGGGCTGCTGAACATACAGTTCGCGGTTAAGAACGATGTGGTTTACGTCCTTGAGGCAAACCCGCGCGCTTCGCGCACCATCCCGTTTGTATCAAAGGCAACGGGAGTCGCGTGGGCAAAGATAGCCGCTACGGTGATGTCCGGCAGGACGCTTAAATCGCTTAAAGTGAAGGAGGTGCTTGACCTGCCGCACGTTGCTGTAAAGGAATCGGTATTTCCTTTCAACAAGTTTCCGGGCGCGGATACTGTTTTGGGCCCTGAGATGAAGTCAACGGGAGAAGTGATGGGAATAGACGCTGACTTCGGCCGCGCCTATTTTAAATCCCAGCTCGCAGCCGGGCAAAAGCTGCCCTTTTCAGGCACGGTATTTGTGAGCGTCAAAAACAAGGACAAGAGGGATATTGTCTTTGTCGTCAAAAAGCTTGAGGAGCTTGGTTTTAAAATTATAGCTACGGAAGGGACGGCATCAGCGCTTAAAAGATACGGAATAAGCGCTGATACGGTAAGGAAGGCGGCTGAGAAATCCCCGAACATAATTGACCTTATAAAGAGCGGTGTTGTGAGCCTTATCATCAACACGCCCGCGGGCAAGGGGCCGAGGTCGGACGATTACAAAATAAGGCTGAACGCAATAATACAGGGCACGCCCTTTACGACAACCATATCGGGCGCCCAGGCTGTCGTGTCGGCGATTGAGGCGGTCAAAAAGGGCGGGATGTCGGTAAAGCCGGTGCAGGAGTACTACAAAAACATATGAAAAATGTCGGAGGAGGATGAAGGGATGAAACGGGCAATTCTGGTATTGGAGGATGGCACAACATTTGAAGGAAGGGCGTGCGGCGCCGCGGGAGAGGCATTCGGCAGGTGTGTTTACAACACATCGGCCGCGGGTTATCAGGAGGCGCTTTCAAGCCCGTCATCAGCGGGCAATGTAATAGCCTTTACATATCCCGAAATCGGCGCTTACGGCGTAAACAGCGGAGACGCGGAATCGGGAAGGATACACGCTGCCGCGGCTGTATTCAAGCGGCTCAGCCCCGCGCCGTCAAGCTGGCGCGCGGAAGGAAGCCTGCGTGATTATCTCGTGAAAAACCGCGTTGTGGCGGCGGAAAACATGGACACAAGGGCAGTACTGCGCCATATCAGAAAACGCGGAGAGATGAACTGCATTCTTACGACAAAGCAGGGAACCGCGGGTGGTGTTCTTAAGAGGCTTAAAAGTTTTAAGGCGCGGCCGGCTGCGGATGCGCCTGTTAAAAAGGAATATACCTGGCCTGCGGCAAAAACCCTTCAGCTCATCAAAATTTTCAACAAGGAATCTTCTTATATCCGTATTGTGAAAAAACCCGGGAAATTCAGGGTTGCGGTCATTGACTGCGGGGTTAATGAGTCGTTCCTGCGCATGCTCGCCTCAGCGGGATGCGGGCCTGTTGTGATGCCGGCGCAGGCAAAGGCGGAGCAGCTGCTGAAACGCGGGATTGACGGCGTATTCATTTCAAACGGCCCCGGAGGCCCTGCTTTGAGGGAAGGCGTGGCAGCAGAGGTGAGGAAGGTTGCGGGCAAAAAGCCCATTCTCGGGATAGGGCTCGGGTGCCAGATACTGGCGCTTGCGCTCGGAGGAAAGGTTTATGAGATGAAATCCGGCCACAGGGGAGCGAACCACTCCGTGAAAAACCTTCGCACAGGCTCTGTCGAGGTTGTGAGCCAGGACCACGGCTACGCCATAGACAAAAAATCCTTCCCGAAAAATTCCGGCGTGTCAATAACCCATATAAACCTGAATGACGGGACAGTTGAGGGAATCGAGGCCGCGAAACTGAAATGTTTCGGCGTCCAGTATTACCCCCAGGCAAGGCCCGGAGCGCACGACGCGCCGTATGTGTTCGGGAAATTTATAGATTATATGAGATAGGGATGAAAACTGAAAACTTAAAGCTGGTAGGCGCGGACTTTAGTCCGCGGTATTTAAGAAGTTTTTAAGCGTATTAAACGTAGGCGCAAACTTTAGTTTGCGGTGTTTGAAGGCGGTGCTTGAAAGGCGCGCGAACTGAAGTTCGCGGCTACGTGAAACATAAAACATGAAACTTTAAACAATAAAGGAGAAGACGATGCCGAAAAGAACGGACCTCGAGAAAATAATGATAATAGGCTCGGGGCCTATTGTGATAGGGCAGGCTTGTGAGTTTGATTATTCGGGTACTCAGGCCTGCAAGGCTCTGAAAGAGGAGGGCTACAAGGTTGTTCTGATAAACTCAAACCCGGCGACAATCATGACCGACCCCGAATACGCGGACGCGACTTATCTTGAGCCGGTAACGCCCGAATTTGTGGAAAAGATAATAGCAAAAGAGCGGCCTGACGCGCTTCTTCCCACAATGGGGGGGCAGAGCGGGCTGAATCTCGGCGCTGTGCTCTCGGAAAAGGGGATTCTGAAAAAATACGGAGTGGAGCTCATAGGCGCCGATTATAAGGCAATAGCAAAGGCAGAGGACAGGCTGCAGTTCAAGCAGGCCATTAAAAAGCTGGGGCTTGACGTGCCTGAGAGCGCTTATGTGACAAATATGAGGGAGGCGCTTGACGCCGCGAAAAAACTCCGTTTTCCCATATTCATACGCCCTGCTTTTACGCTCGGCGGCGCCGGAGGCTCAGTGGCTTACAATATGGCGGAGTTCGGCGCAAAGGCCGAATACGGGCTCAAGGAATCGCCTGTGAGCAAGGTATTGCTGGAAGAATCGGTAATGGGCTGGAAGGAATATGAGCTTGAGCTTATGCGCGACTGCGAGGACAATGTTATCTTGATATGTTCGATTGAGAATATTGACCCAATGGGCGTCCACACGGGCGACTCCATGTGCGTGGCGCCGGCGCAGACATTCTCGGCCAGGGAGGGCAGGCTTATAAAGGAAGCGGGTATTGACATTATGCGCGAGATAGGCGTGAACGGAGGCGTCAACATACAGTTCGCGGTAAACCCGGAAAACGGCAGGCTGATGGTGATAGAGCTCAATCCGCGCGTGTCGCGCAGTTCCGCGCTTGCCTCAAAAGCGACGGGGTTCCCGATAGCGAGGGCAGCCACAAAACTCGCCGTAGGATACACGCTTGACGAGGTAATGAGCACAATGACCGGAATGCCCGCCTCAAGCGAGCCGGCGGTTGACTATGTAGTGACAAAAATATCGCGGTTTACCTTTGAGAAGTTCCGCGAGACAAAGGACATTCTCGGCCCGCAGATGAAGGCAATAGGCGAGGTAATGTCAATGGGAAGGACGTTTAAGGAATCATTTCAAAAGGCGCTCAGGTCGCTTGAGATTGGGCGCGCCGGATTCGGCGCCGACGGAAAGGATATCGGCCTCAAAACGCTGAGCGTTGAGGATATCAGAAAAAAACTGAAGGAGCCCAATTCAGAGAGGGTATTTTACCTGCGTTACGCGTTTCTCAAAGGAATGACGCCCGGGCAGATAAGCGGGCTCTCGGGAATAGACGGGTGGTTTATCAGGGAGATGAAAGAGCTTGTTGATTTTGAGGGCGAGCTGCGCTCAGCCAAATCAGCGGTTAAAAAGAGAGGGTGGGCCGGCAGCAAGAACCTTTTGAAACGGGCAAAAGAGCAGGGGTTCTCCGACAAACAGATTTCTTTTATAACCGGCACAGAGGAAGAGAAGGTAAGGGCCGCAAGGCTGAAACTCGGAATAGAGCCTGTTTACAAACACGCTGATACGTGCGCGGGCGAATATCCGGCGAGAACGCCCTATCTCTACTCGACTTATGAGGTGGAAAATGAAAACCCGAAGCTAAGGGGGAAAAAAGCGGTCATACTGGGCGGCGGGCCGAACCGCATAGGCCAGGGCATAGAGTTTGACTATTGCTGTGTGCACGGCGCGTACACGCTCAAAGAGGACGGATATTCGGTGTCAATGGTCAACTGCAACCCCGAGACCGTCTCGACCGATTACGACACGTCAGACAAGCTCTATTTTGAGCCGCTGACAACCGAAGATGTCCTGGCAATCGCGAAAGAAGAGGGCAGAGACGCAGGGTTTATTGTGCAGTTCGGCGGACAGACGCCGCTCAAGCTCGCGGAGAGCCTGCAAAAAAACGGGGTCAAAATACTCGGCACATCGCCCGCGTCAATTGACCTCGCTGAGGACAGGAAAAAGTTTGACCGTATCCTGGCAAAACTCGGAATCAGCAGGCCCGAGAACGGCACGGCATACTCAATTGAGGAGGCCCGCAAAATTATAGCCGGGATAGGATATCCGGCGCTTGTCCGGCCCTCGTATGTCCTTGGCGGCAGGGCAATGGAAATAGTCTATGATGACGAGACATTCGAGAAATTCACAGCCGAGGCCTTTATTGTGTCGGAAAAACATCCCGTCTTAATCGACAAGTTCCTTGAGGACGCGGTTGAGGTTGATGTTGACTGCGTCTCAGACGGCATTGATACGGTTATCGCGGGCATAATGGAGCATATTGAGGAGGCGGGAATACACTCAGGGGATTCGGCGTGTGTCCTTCCTCCCTTCACGATACGCGGCGATATACTGAAAAAGATAAAGGAATATACGAGGAGCCTGGCGCGCGAACTGAAGGTAAAGGGGCTGATGAACATACAGTTTGCCGTAAAAAACGACATTGTTTACGTGCTTGAGGTCAACCCGAGGGCGTCGCGCACGGTCCCGTTTGTCTCAAAAGCCACAGGCATACCGTGGGTAAAGGTGGCGGCAAGGGTTATGACAGGAAAGACGCTGAAAGAGCTGGGCGTGAAGGAAAACCTCGACATCAGGCATACGTCCGTAAAAGAGGCGGTATTTCCGTTTAACAAGCTTGCGGGCGTGGATGTTGTCCTGGGGCCGGAGATGAAATCAACGGGCGAGGTTATGGGCATTGACGACGACTTTGGCCGCGCCTTTTACAAGGCACAGGCAAGCGCGGGCAACAGGATACCGCTCGGAGGCACTGTCTTTGTGAGCGTAAAGAATAAGGACAAGCGGAGCGCGATCTTTGTGGCTAAAAAACTTGAGGACCTGGGTTTTAAGATAACCGCGACAGAGGGCACGGCAAACGCGCTGAGGATGTCGGGGATAAACGCGGAAAAGGTGCTCAAAGTGCACGAGGGAAGGCCGAACATAATTGACTTGATTAAAGATAAAAAAATTGATTTAATCATAAATACGCCGGTAGGCAAGGGCCCGCGGAGCGACGATTACGAGATAAGGCGCAGCGCGATACTGATGAATGTGCCGTACTCAACAACCCTCTCCGGAGCGCAGGCGATTGTAACCGCGATTGAGGCCGTGAAAAAGAAGAAGCTGACAGTAAAGAGTTTGCAGGAGTATTATAAGACGATTTAAAGACAATTTAAAATTGATATTTGATATTGTATAATTAAGGCTGTTTAACGTCTTGTCCTCTCTCTCCCTTTGAGGTAGAGGGCAGGGTGAGGGTGTTCTTTAGGGACGAAGAAGACGGGGTTCATCCCCGTCTCAAAGCCAGGGCAGTATTCAAGGCGTTTTTAACCGTAGGCGCGGACTTCAGTCCGCGGTATTTAAAAGTGGCCTTTAAAAAACGCGAACTGAAGTTCGCGGCTACAACTGCAAGGCAGAGACAGGCCGCAAGACGCGAGAAGAGGACCGGCCTTCACCAGGATTTCGGCAGGCAAGCGAGCCCCTTCTCTGCGAAAGGATGAAATGAAAAGGCTGACACATGACTCACAGGTTGTTTTCAACAGGAAAATCGGGCGCGGCATATTTCACATGCGGCTGGCTGTCAAGGCGGGCATAAGAGTAAAGCCCGGCCAGTTCATTAACCTGCTTGTCTCTGATTCGTATGACCCGCTTTTGCGCAGGCCCTTCAGCGTCTTTGACGCGTCGGAAAAAAGCATTGATATTGTTTACAGCGCCATAGGCAGGGCAACCTTTCTTATGAGCCGGAAAATAAAGGGTGAGAGCCTGAATTTTACCGGGCCGCGCGGCAATTCATATATTGACTTCATCACGCCCGGCATGAAAAAAACGCTGTTTATTGTTGTCGGCGGTGGGACAGGCGCGGCGTCGGCGAATTACCTCGCGAAATGGCTCAGGCGCGCGGGCATGCGGCTGAAGCTGATTCAGGGAGCCGCGTCAAAAGGCCTGCTGATAAAAGCTGGGGAGTTTTGTAAAAAGGGCGTTCTCTTCTCAACTGATGACGGAAGCGCGGGCATAAAGGGCTTTGCCACGGATATTGTAAAAAAAGCGGCGTCCGTGGATTCTGTTGTCTTTGCCTGCGGCCCCAAACCCATGCTCGGGGCGCTGAAAAAGGCTGTGCCCAAAGGCACAAGGGTTTTTGTGTCGCTTGAGGAGTATATGGGGTGCGGAATAGGCGCGTGCGTAAGTTGCGTGACGCCGGTGAAGGTAAAAAACGCGGGAACAAAGAGAGTGAAAAACAGCTTCGAATACAAGCGGGTGTGTGTTGACGGCACGGTATTCGAACTTGACGAGCTGGTGCTTTAAGTGATGAGGAGGCTCCTGATATGAAGAAGAGCACGATGAAAACAGACACGTCGGTGAGTATAGGAAAGCTTAATCTCAAAAACCCCGTAATGACCGCCTCGGGCACATTCGGATACGGCCTTGAGTTTAAGGATTTTCTTGACCTTGAAGCGCTTGGCGCCATAGTTGTAAAGGGAATCGCTCTTGAGCCTGTCTTGGGAAACAGGCCGCAGAGGATTGTTGAGACAGCCTCGGGAATGCTGAATGCCATAGGCCTTCAGAACATAGGCGTTGAAAAATTTCTCTCAGACAAGATGCCCCTGCTTGCGCGTTATAAAACCCCTGTAATTGCCAACATATACGGCACGGATGTTAAGGATTATGTCGCGGTGGCGGAAAGGCTGGCGGATTCTGCTGTCGCGGGCATTGAGGTAAACATCTCCTGCCCGAACGTGAAAAAAGGCGGGCTGCAGTTTGCGGCCGACAGGAAGGCGATAATTAAGATGCTCGGCGGAATTAAAAAAGTTTATAAAAAAACCGTCATAATGAAGCTCTCGCCCAACACGGGAAACATCGAAGATATTGCGCTGCTCTGCGAGGATTACGGAGCTGACGCTGTCTCGCTCATTAACACGCTTGTGGGAATGGCAGTTGACCTTGATAAAAAAACGCCCGTGCTTTCAAATATATACGGAGGGCTCTCGGGCCCTGCGATTAAGCCCGTGGCGCTTGCCATGGTTCACAAGACGGCAAAGAGAGTGAAGATTCCCGTGATAGGCATAGGCGGCATAATGAATTACAGGGACGCGCTTGAGTTTATAATAGCCGGCGCCTCGGCTGTCCAGATTGGAACGGCCAATTTCAGGGATCCCGCGGCACCGGTTAAGGTTGCGGCGGGAATAAAAGAGTATCTGGAAGCGAACAAAATCAAGTCGGTTAAAAATCTCATAAAAACGCTCAAGTACCAATAAGGCCGCCTGTGCGCATACTCTTTCTCTCTCTCTTTTTGGTTTTCACGGCCGCGGATTCGCGCGCCTTTTACGCCATTCTTGATACAAACACAGTCAGGGAGGGGGGGATAATAAAACTCAAGATGGCAGACAGGGAAGAGATAATGGCCGCTGAAGTGAGTTTTCTCGGGGAGAGGTATCCGGTCTTTTACAGGGGGTTCAGCCTGAAGGACAGAAAGTATGAATACACCGCTCTTATTCCCGTGCCTCTTGACGCAAAGGGAAGAAAAAATATGGTAATAAGCTGCAGGCCCAGGCGCGGCACAATGCGGTCGCTCACAGAGAGGGTGGAGATTAAGCCGCTCGCGTTTGAGCATAGCGTGGTAAATACGGGCGGGCAGATGGATTCCGAGATGCTTGCCGCGCTCAGGCGGGAGGGGCGGATGATATCGCAGTTTCAGGAGCGCGTAACGCCCGTAAAATACGACATGCCTTTTATATGGCCTGTTGAGGGACGGATAACAAGCACATTCGGCAAGTCGCGTGTTTATGACAGCGGGGATGCGGGCTGGCGGCACAAAGGGATTGATATTGCCGCGCGCACCGGCACAAATGTGAGGGCAGCCAACAGCGGAACCGTCGCGACAGGTTCATCGACAAAAGCTTACGGCAATATAGCGATAATTGACCACGGCGGCGGTGTTTACTCGCTCTATTACCACATGCACAGGGTCTTTGTGCGAAAAGGGGACAGGGTGAGCAAGGGTGATGTGATAGGAACCGTGGGAAGCACAGGAATCTCCACGGGCCCGCACCTCCACTGGCAGGTGAATATTTTTAAGGTCCCGGTAAATCCGAATGATTTGTTTTGACGTAGATTGGTTTTTAAATGTAGTTTTTAAATGTAGCCGCAAACTTCAGTTTGCGGTATTGAAAGGCGCGCGAACTGAAGTTCGCGGCTACAAAACTACAAAATCTGAAACCATATTTATGCCTGCAACTATTTCCCCTCCGGTTTGTCATATATATTGGACAACGGGAATTATATGTGTTAGTGTATGAATAAGTTCCGCGCGAGCGGAAAAAACGTTCTTTGTGCTGTTTCCCTAAGAAGCCCCCTTGCAAAAGGGGGCTTCTTAGGGAATAGTTGTTTTGAAATAAATCCGGCATATAATCAAAAGGAGGCTTGATGAATCTTTTTTTTAAACGGTTTGTTTTAACGATAATATTCGCGCTGTTGCTTGCGTCATTATATCCTGTTTCAATAACTGTTGACACTTCGCAGGAGCGCGCGGCCATTTCCCCCTATATTTACGGCACAAACCAGCTTATGGAGGGACAGGAAAACCTTACGCTTTACAGGCTCGGCGGCAACCGCACATCAGGGTACAACTGGGAGAATAATTTTTCTAACGCGGGGAATGACTGGAACCATGTAAGCGATACGTGGCTTTGTTCATCCAGTTATAATTATGGTGATGACTGCAGCCAGCCCGGCGGGCTTTTGAGGCGGTTTCATCAGGAGAGCCTTGACGCGGGTATGAGGTCAATTATTACCGTCCAGATGGCGGGCTATGTCTCTGCTGACAACGCAGGCACTGTAACGCTCGCTGAGACAGCGCCTTCGTCAAGGTGGAAACAGGTGGTTGCCAAAAAGGGCTCTGCTTTCGCGTATCCTCCCGATTTAACTGATGACTATGTCTATATTGACGAGGCGGTTAATTACCTTGTGAGCCACTTCGGCCTCTCGTCAACGCAAAACGGGGTTAAATCCTATGCGCTTGACAATGAGCCGGGGCTTTGGAGCTCCACGCACCCGCGAATACATCCCGATAAATGCGGCGCTGTCGAGCTTATAACCAGAAGCGTGGATACGGCAAAGGCCATAAAAGACGTTGACCCCGGAGCTGAAATATTCGGGCCGATGTTTTTCGGGTTCTGGGCAATGAACAACTTTCAGGACCCGCCTGACTGGGCCTCTGAAAAGGGTTCGTTTCAGTGGTATGTTGATTATTACCTGGCAAAGATGAAAGAGGCATCTGACGCGGACGGGCGGCGGCTTCTTGATGTCTTTTCCTTTCACTTGTATTCCGAGGCGAGGGAAGGCCTTGCCCCGCCGTACACATATGAAAGCGGAGCCTGCAGGATTACACTGGGGAATTGCAACACAAACGACGCGCGCATAGCGCGGATGCAGGCGCCGCGCACGCTGTGGGATGCCTCGTACAGGGAGAACAGCTCTGTCGCGCAGTGGTTCTCCTGGTCGCTTCCCATAATTCCCAAGGTTCAGGCCTCAATCAATACCCATTATCCCGGGACAAAGCTGGCGCTGACCGAATACAACCACGGCGGAGGAAACGACTATTCGGGCGGCATATCAATGGCTGATACGCTCGGCATCTTCGGCAAATACGGGGTTTACGCGGCCGCGATGTGGAAGACAGCCTACGGCCCGTTTCACTCGGCTGCTTTCAGGTTATTCCGCAACTATGACGGAGAGAATTCGGTTTACGGGAATACAAAAGTAAAATGCGATTCGGATGATATCTTTAATATGACATCCTATGCCTCCATTCACGGCACGGATGAGTCAAAGCTCCACATAATAGTGCTCAACAAGGCGCCTTCCGCGCAGACCGCCAATATATCAATAACGTCATCAGAGGCATATACCGGCGCTGAAGTATGGGGGTTTGGCGGCGACAGCCACCTGATAACCCGGAGGGCATCGGCCGCCATAACAGGAAACGCGTTTAACTATTCCGTTCCCGCGCACTCGGCGCTCCATTTTGTCATAGGCACACAAGAGGTTCCTGTTACGCCTGTTACGCCTGTGGATTCTTCTGTGTTAAGGGTTACAAGGTCCGTCATTTACCCGAGCCCGCTTAAAATCTCTGAGGCGGGTTCTTTTAAGGCCTCTTTCAGCGTCTCTGCCGCGATAAGCGCCGCGCGTCTAAGGCTCTATAACCTGAATATGGAGCTTGTGCTTGAGGCGTCATTTAAGGGCGAAAAACCCGCGGGCGGGCATACGGAAGAGGTTGATTTGTCAAGGCTTGAAAGCCTCGCTTCGGGAATTTATATTTATGTTGTGGATGTCGAGGGCGAAAAAGGCGAAAAAGCCTCCTCAAGGCCGCAGGTAATGGCAGTGATTAAGTAGCAGTTTAAATTTGCAATTTTAAATTTTCAAGTTAAAAGCAGAACAGGTATATATGCCGGTATCTTTTCAACTTCAAAATTGTAAATTCAAAATTCAAACTGGTTTTAAGTTTTCCTGTATTGTAATCGGTTAGTTACTGGGGGGGTAAGAAGTTGCGTTGCATAGCACCGATTTTCGGTTTCGTCTGTTAAAACCAAAATGATGTTTTTGAAAGATTTTATCA
>DSBP01000189.1 GCA_011049465.1 bacterium
AATGTATATCAGAGAGCACCGCGTATCTCATCTTGTCCCCTTTGAAAATTTTTCGCGCTGTTTTTAAGGCCGTGATTTCAGTAATTTTCTTCCTTTTTCAGCGTTCCGTCCTCCGCGTACTGCCGTATCATTTTTAATTTGCCTTTTTTATAGGCCGCATAAACTGCCAAAACCCCGGATTCATAATATTCCCGCTCCTCACCGTCAAGCACCCCGTCCTTATAAAACTCCTCTTCCTGGATGCTTCCTGACGGGTAATAAAGCTTGTGCGCGCCTTCCCTGCGCCCCTTTTTGTACCCGCCCGCGAGCTTAAGCCTGCCGTTTTCATGGTACTGCTTATACTCTCCGTCAAGGTTATTGTCGCGGAAAAAACCCTCCTCCTCAATCTTTCCCTCAGGAGAAAGAAGCAGATAATGGCCGTTTAATTCGGAGTTTTTATATGTTATTTCGGAAGCAAGAACCCCGCCCTCATGATACATCCGCACAACGCCATTAATCCTTTTCCCTGTTTTCTTTATGGTGCCCTTATCGCCGTAAATCCAGCGTGCGGCCTCCCTGGAGTCCTTATCATAAAAAATCTGCGTGTTAGACTGCATTTTCGCCGTATATTCCTGCATATCTTCCCCTGTCAGTTTTTTTCAATTATACCTGTTTTAAACGTTTTTGTAAACGGGATTGTTGGAAACAAAAAGACAGTTTAAATTTGGAATTTGCAATTTGCAAGTTAGTACAACCCCCGGAAGACAAGACGCTTTGGGCGATTCGTCCTTCGACTTCGCTCAGGACAGGTGAATCGCCCCTACAAAAACAGCGCATCACGGTATTAATCCGTGTTTTTTGCAGGCTGCTAAACAACCACCGCCCCAACACACACTGACGCAGGACGGGGCCAGCAGTGGAAAATTTCGTCGAGAACTCAGGGCGCGTCTGTGTTGGGCGCTATTCAACGCCATCCCAAACACCCATGCCCTGCCTGAAAGTTGCCGCACTAAAACCTGCGCAAGCCAAATCGCGGCCATTTACGCATCACCGGATGAACAGGCTCACCGCCGATGTAAATCGGCGAAATTTCTCCGCTGCCTGCCCCGGCCCACCTCAAGTGGGGCAACTGAAAACTGAAATTTGAAAGTTTAAAGTTAGTTCGGGGAGAGGGACCGCTTTTCATTAACTTTAAGTTTTCAGTTTTAACTTTTCAGTTTAATTCCCTTCTTGCCGCCTCCCTTTTCCCCCTGTCCCACTCCCTGTCAGCGTAAAACCTTAGCCAGTACAAAAACCTCTCCCTGTCCCTGCGCTCCGCGTAAATATTCATTATGAGCCCCAGCGCCGCGAAATCATACGGGTCCATGTGCGCGCCCTCTTCAAGGTATTTCAGCGCGGAATCAATGTCAGCCGCATCATGAAAATATACTGAAGCGACCGACTTTTTAACCGGAGCGGAATCAAACCCTGTTTCAAGCGCCCTGTTTTTATAAAACTCAAAACCGGCCCTGTCGCCGGCGCGTACTGCCTGCTCGGCCTTTTTCACGAAATATGAGGCCATGAGCTGCCTGTGAAAATAGTCAGCGTTGGGGTTGATAAAATAATCCCTTAATGAAACCATGCTCATGAGCCCGCTGCCTGAGCTGCCTGCTCCGCCTGCCTCATAGAGCATTCCATAAGACGCGGTTTGAACACCCTCTCCGGCCGGCATAAACCTGCCTATGTAAAAGGTTTTCCCCGGATTTTGCTCCCTTATGGCTGCCTCAATCTTGTCGGCGTCAGCCCGGGTCATCCACCCGTCTTTTCTTCTTATGTTTTTATAAACGGCTGTGTCAAGCACGTTTCCTGACTTGTCATACGCCCGCACCCCTTCCCATAACTTTTTGACTTTTTTAAGGTAATGGACGCTGAACGCGTCAACATCGGCCCTTAAAAAAACAACATTCCCGTTTCCCGCGGTCTTCAGGATATTCAGGCCGTGGTCATAGGCAAGAAAACTCCGCGAATGGTTGTTCTCCCTGAATCCCGCCGATGCCATGAAAAGAACGGGTATGAAGAGCATATATACCAGCATCCGGCCGGTTCTGAACCTCTTTACCGATTCAAAAGAGAGCGCTGATACGGCGAACGCCGCTGCTGTCAATACTGCCGCGTCATTCAGCATATAAAACGGCCTGTTCACATAAACGGCCAGCGGCGTCGGGGAATTTCCCGTCATAATAAAGAGCGCTGCCGCCTGAATAAAAAAGAACCCAAATACAGCCGCGAACAGCCTTCTGCCTGCCCTGAAAAGCACAAACCATCCGGCAGCGCCAAAGAGCGCCATAAAGGACAGCCCTGACGCGTACGACAGAAAATATTCTTTGAACTTGAAAACCAGCGCAGTCCCGCTGAACGGCGGCCCTCCATCCGAGGAATAGACGTCCCTGAATATGTGCCCGAGCACTGTTCCCTCCGAATCAAGCCCTGCCCACGTAATATCAGCGCTTCCCGCGCGGATAAAGAGGTAAAGAAACGGCGTCAGAAATGAAATCGCGAAAAACGCCGCGCCCCTGAGAGCTCTCCCGGAATTTCCGCGCGGAAGAGAGCCCAGAAGAACCGCGCAGCACAGCACGGACAATAGGGCTGTCGTGTAGTGGCAGGAAATCATGAACCCGGCGGCAAACATTCCCAGATAAAAGAAACGGCTGTCGCGCCGCTGAAGGAATTTAACGGCTGAAAACGCCGCGGCAAACGAGAATACATAGGCAAGCATGTAAATCCCTCCCTTTGCCGTCATGGCGTTGAACCAGAATACCGGCGATACGGCAAAACAAAAGGCAGCAAGAAGCGCGGCCGTGTTGTTCCTGCGGCCGGCAAATGACAGCAAAGACGAGAGAAAACAATAAAAGAGAATAAGGACAATAACAGCGTAAAAAGAGGCGGCAAGATTCAGCCTGTATCCCACGTCCCCGGGAAGAAACACCGTGAATAATTTTCCGGCCATTGTGAAGAGCGGGTATCCGGGCGGGTGCCCTATGCCCAGCGTTACAGCGGCAGAGGCAAGCTCGCCGCTGTCACCGAGATATATGGTTGGCGGCGCGGTTTTTATGAAAAGAACCGCCATGACAAAGACAAGGGCCGGCGCCAAAACGCGCACTGTTACCCGCCTTTTCCGCGCGCTGCCTGCATCAGCTCCCTTGCGGCTTTAATGGACACGTCCGTTATCTTTTCACCGCTTAAAAGCGACGCGACCTCTTCCACCGCCTCCCTCTCCTCAAGCGCTTTTATATAAGTCTCTGTCTTGCCCGCCTCTGTTTTTTTTCCCACTTTAAAATGAGTATCCGCGAAGCAGGCTATTTGCGGCAGGTGAGTTATGCATATTATCTGCTTGCGCTCCGATATGGCGCGCAGTTTTTCCCCGGCGCCGCCGGCTATCTTCCCTGAAATGCCCGTGTCTATCTCGTCAAATACCATGACGGGTATCATGTCTATTGATGAAAGGATATTCTTTATCGCCAGCATTATCCTGGAAATCTCGCCCCCTGACGCGACCTTGGCCAGGGGTTTTAAATCCTCTCCGGGGTTAAGCGATACCATGAACTCAATGCTGTCTATGCCGTCCCTGCCTACCGTAATCCTCTTTTTCTTCCATTCGGTTTCAAACCCGGCGCCGGGCGCAAGAGGCGTTATTGATACATCAAAGCTTCCCTTCATTATTCCGAGGCCTTTGAGTTCGCTGACTATTTTTCCGCCCAGTTCCTTTGCTTTTTCCTGCCTGCGCACTGAGAGCGCAGCCGCCTTTTCAGCGGCCTCCGCAAGGACGCGCGCTTTTTCAGCCTCTTTCTCCTCAATAATACCGGCGTTCAGCTCTATGGACCTCTTCTCGTTTTCAAGGCCCATATAAAATTCTTTGAGCCCCGCCAAATCGCGCATCTTATATTTTTTCAGCAGGCCCTCCAGAAGCTCAATGCGCGCCTCAACAGAAGCAAGCTCTGCCGGGTCGTATTCCGCCTTATCCATATAAGCAGCGAAAAAATCCTTTGCTTCCGAGGCCTTTACAACAGCGTCCTTTAACGCGTCCCTGTAAAGCCCGCAGGCTTTTGCGTCATATCTTCCTATAATCTCCGCCTGTTTTTCCGCGGCAGCCAGCAGGTCAATGGCACCTTTGCCCTCAGCGTCAAGAGATGAAGGCATAAGGGACATAACAGCCTCCATGGCCGCGGTTTTAATCTCCTGCGTGTTCGCCATTATCATTCTTCTGCCCGTGAGCTCCTCTATCTCGGAATCAGACGATAATTCCGCTGCCGCAAGCTCGTTAATCCTGAAATTGAGGACATCAAGCTTTTCCTGCTTGGAATCTTCAGCCTCTTTAAGCTCTTTTATCTCCGCGTCAAGGCGCGAAAGCAGGCTGTAGAGGAGGTTTATTTCCCCCTTTTCCTTCAGCACTCCCGCGTATCCATCAACGAGCCCTATGTGAGTCTCCCTTGATAAAAGCGACTGGTGTTCGTGCTGTCCGTGGATATCAATAAGCAGGCTTCCTGTCCGGGAAAGAAGTGACAATGTGGCAGGGCTGTTATTTATGAATATTCTGCCCTTGCCGTTTCTGTTAAGCTCTCTTTTGATTATTATCCTGTCGTCCAAAAGTTCTATTCCGGCCTCTTCAAGTATCGCGGCCGCCGCCTTTTTAAGTTCTGTGCCGGCGCCAAGCTCAAAGACCGCCTCAACAACAGCCTGTTCTTCCCCTGTCCTTATACTCTCGGTAAAACCGCGCTCTCCGGCCGCGAGATTCAGCGCGCCTATGATTATTGATTTTCCCGCGCCGGTCTCGCCTGTCATAATATTGAGCCCGGGCCCGAATTCTATTGTCACTTCCTTTAACAGCGCGTAATTGCGTATTTTAAGTGCAGAGAGCATCTTCCCCGTATCCTTTTATTTTTTTTCGGCCTCAACGCCCGGCCGGCTGTTCAAGCATCCTTAAAATTGCCTTTTCAATTGCTCTTTGCGATATGCCCGATTCATCCCGCAGCTCTTCCATTGTTCCCTGCCCCGGAAAAAGGTCAGGAATGCCCAGAATCGAGACTTTAAAATTTCTGAGCCCTTTTCTTTTAAGCATGGCCGCAACTGACTGGCCGAACCCGCCTTCTATCACTCCCTCTTCAACGGTTATCAGCCTGCCTGTCTTCGCGACAGACCTTGCAATTGCGTTTTCGTCAAGCGGCTTCGCAAACCGCGCGTCAATAATCTCTATTTTTTTCGCGTATTTTTTTCCAAGCGCGCCTGCCGCGTTTATAACTTCGCCAAGCGGCGTCCCCAGGCAGGCTATTGTAACAGCCGAGCCCTTTTTTACGATCCTTGCCTTACCGGGTATTACAGCGGCCATATTTTCCTGTTTTATCGCCGCGACCGACTCCCCCCGCGGGAAACGTATTGATGAGGGGCCCGCCGTATATCTGAGAGCGGTCTTCATCAGCCTCTCAAGCTCAAACGCGTCAGAAGGCGCCATCACAATCATGTTCGGTATCATCTTCATGAACGCGATGTCAAAGATGCCGTGATGAGTGGGCCCGTCCTCACCCACTATTCCCGCCCTGTCCATGGCGAATACAACAGGCAGTTTCTGCAGCCCCGCGTCGTGTATTATCTGGTCAACACCCCTCTGCAAAAACGTGGAGTAAACGGCGACTACCGGCCTCATTCCTGCCGCTGCCAGTCCGGCCGCGAATGTCACAGCGTGTTCCTCGGCAATACCCACGTCAAAAAACCTTCCGGGATAGCGCCTCTTAAACTCAGAGAGGTTTGTCCCCTCAATCATGGCCGCCACTATGGCCGCTATTTTATTGTTTTTGCCGGCCAGCTTTACAAGCGAATCGGAAAAGACCGATGAATAAGAGGGCCTGCCGCAGCTCTTCTCGGGCTCGCCCGTCTCCACGTTAAACTTTCCTATGCCGTGAAACATGGTCGGGTTCTTCTCTGCCGGCGCGTAGCCCTTCCCCTTCTTTGTGTAAACATGGAGAAGCTTGGGGCCTTCAAGGGCCTTTATCCTCTGAAGCGTCTCCGTAAGGTTTTTAATATTATGCCCGTCTATCGGCCCGAAATATCTCAGCCCCAGCTCCTCAAAAATAATCCCGGGCGAGAGCACGCCTTTGATTGATTCCTCCGCCTGTTTTATTATTGCCGCGGTGGGCTGCCCGATTGCCGGTATTTTCAGCAGCATATCCCTTGCGGTCTGCCTGAACTTGTTGTATATTCCGCCTGTCATGATATTATTGAGATGTTTTGAGAGCGCGCCCACAGTGGGGGAGATTGACATCTCATTGTCTATGACAACTATCAGCATGTTGGTTTTATCGTGCCCCATGTGGTTTATCGCCTCAAGAGACATTCCGTTGGCGAGCGACGCGTCGCCTATTACCGCCACAACCTCGTTTTTTCCCCCGCTTATATCCCTTGCTTTCGCGAACCCAAGCGCGGCTGAAATGGATGTTGACGTGTGCCCCGCTCCGAAGGCGTCATACGGGCTCTCGGAGATTTTTGTGAATCCGGATATCCCCCCCTTTTTTCTGAGGCTGTGGAACCTCTTTTTCCTGCCTGTTATTATCTTGTGAGCGTATGCCTGGTGCCCCACATCCCATATTATTTTGTCAACGGGAGGGTCAAATACCCTGTAAAGCGCGAGTGTTGTCTCAACAGCGCCGAGAGACGACGCGAGGTGCCCCCCTGTTTTGGAGACCGATTTAACCATAAAATCCCTTATTTCATCCGCCAGCAGGGATATCTTTTCGTGGCTCATTTTTTTAAGGCTTTCGGGTGATTTTATCCTGTCAAGAATTTTATATTTCACGGCCAACCTCAAAACATCAGCAGCGGGAGGATTATGCCGATAACTATGCCCGCAATTGCCTCCAGAGGCGTGTGCCCAAGCAGTTCTTTCATTCTCTTCTCGTATTTAAACTTATGCTCCGCCATCTCATCCATTATTTTGTTCAAAACAGCCGCCTGTCTGCCTGCCGCGCGCCTCACGCCCATCGCGTCGCTTATCACAACTATGGCAAAACAGAGGCACACCATAAAGACAGGAGTGTCAAAACCCGTCGCAAGGCCGATGCACATGGTAACCGCGGTCACCGTTGCCGTATGCGACGAGGGCATGCCGCCGGTCCCCACAAGAAGCCTGAAATCAAACTTCCTGTTTATAATAAGAAATATCAGGACCTTCATCACCTGCGCTATGAACCAGGTGGAAAAAGTGACGTAAAATATCTTGTTTGTAAGTATGGTGTGCAAAACATTCATCGCCGCGAAAAATCCGTCCGACACATAGTGCATTTGCTCTTCTCCTCTTTTTCTGTTGTTTGTTCAGTATGTCCTGCTTACAAAAAACCGCGCAAGCTCACTTAAAGCCCGCACGCCTTTGTTGTTTCCTATTTTACCCGAAATCCGAAGGGCTTCAAGCACTAAATTCTCCGCTTTTTCCCTCGATTTTTCAATGCCGAAGAGCCCCGGATATGTTGCCTTTCCCGCCTTCAAATCCTTTCCCTTTGTCTTTCCCAGCTTCTTTTCGTCCCCGGTTATGTCAAGAATATCATCGGCTATCTGAAAAGCGAGCCCTATTTTTTCCCCGAAACCCCTAAAATGCCTGATTTTAGCCTCTCCCGCTCCGGCAAGCATCGCTGCCGCGGTAATGGACGCGGTAATGAGCGCGCCTGTTTTATGGCTGTGTATAAATGATAGTTCCTTTGGTGTAACCCGCCTGCCTTCAAATAGCATATCCACTACCTGTCCGCCTACCATTCCGTCCGCGCCCGCTGCCGCTCCAATCTCAGCGGCCGCGTTAACCGCGGCCGCGGGCGTTACGCCCTTCACTCTTCCGTTTAAAGCAATCAGCTCAAAAGCCTTTGTGAGAAGAGCGTCTCCGGCCAATATGGCGGCTGCTTCGCCGAACTTAACGTGGCAGGTGGGTATTCCCCGGCGCATGTCATCATTGTCCATGGCCGGAAGGTCGTCGTGTATAAGCGAGTATGTGTGTATCATCTCAAGGCCGCACGCCGCCGGCAGAACCCTTGAATACGGCGCAGAGCAGGCTTGCGCTGTCAAAATCGCAAGTATGGGCCTTAACCGCTTGCCTCCCGCGAAGAGGCTGTAACGCATTGATTTATGAAGCACCGATGGAAACCGCGGTTTCCCCAGAAACCTGTCCAGCGCCGCGTCAACAATTTTGCCGTATTTTTTCAGAATCAGTTCCGCGCGCATTTTTAAAACAACTCCTCTTTTTCATCCTTTTCGTCCTCGTCCTCATCCTCATCATAAAAATCGTCTCCTTCATCCCCGTCTTCCCGTTTCTTCAGCTGTTCAACCCTCAGCCTGCTCTTTTTAAGTATGGATGCGCATTTTTTTATGAGTTCCATCCCTTTTTCATAATTTTTTATTCCCTCCTCAAGGTCGATGTCGCCCGATTCAAGGCTGTCCACTATCAGCTCAATCTGCTCAAGATACGACTCTATGCTCTCTTTATCCTTTTCCTTCTTTTCCTTTGCCATGGCTGCCTCCTTATAATTGTATCAAGCGGCTCTTAATCAGCCGTTCTTATCACTTGTTTTTTTTACCTCAGCGTCAATGCTTCCCTTATGAAAACGCGCCTTTACCCTGCTGCCCGGCTTAAGCGCCGAGGACTCCTTTACAATCCGGCCCGACGGGCCATACACGACAGCATAGCCTTTCTTCAGGATATTAAGCGGGTTAAGCAGCCCCAGTTTTTCCGAGAGCTGTTTTGTCTTTTCTTCCTTTGACCCGACAAGCTCGGATGCTGCCCTGCCGATGTCATCCGATAAATCGTCAAACCGCCTGCTGTATTCCTCTATAAAGTCAAAGGGTTTCTTAAACCCGTATGATACCTTCAGCCTGTCAAGCCTCTCCTGCATTGATTTCACTATGGATGTAAGCCCTGAAGAGAGCCTCGACCTGCTTGTTTTGAGAGCCTGATAAAGCTCCCTGCTGTCAGGCACAACAATCTCAGCCGCGGCCGAAGGCGTGGGCGCCCGCAAATCAGCCGTAAAATCGGCTATTGTATAATCCACCTCATGGCCGATTGCCGAGATTATGGGTGTCTCAGAGCCGTATATGACATGCGCCAGCTTTTCATCATTAAAAGCCCACAAATCCTCAATTGAACCGCCGCCTCTTGCCAGTATGATTACGTCTATCCCCTCCATTTTATTGAGCGCCCTGATTGCCCCTATTATCCGGGCCGGCGCAGCATCCCCCTGAACCATTACCGGGTAAACCAGCAGTTCAGCGGCCCTGTAGCGCCTCGATATGACGTTTATAATGTCCTTTATGACAGCTCCTGTCGGGCTCGTCACTATGGCAATTTTTTCCGGAAAACGCGGTATCGGACGTTTGCGTTTTTCATCAAACAATCCCTCTTCTGCCAGTTTTTTCTTGAGTTTTTCGAACTCAACGAGCAGTTCGCCGATGCCCGTGACCTGTATCTCCTCGGCAATTATCTGGTATTCGCTCCTCTTTCCATATATTGATACCCTGCCGAAAACAGCCACTTTTTGCCCGTCTTCCAGGCTGCTTTTTCTGCTCCCGCCCCTGAACATGGCAACCTTTACCTGGTTGTTTTCATCCTTTAAAGTGAAGTAAACATGGCCTGAAGCAGGGCTCGAATAATTCGAAATTTCCCCTTTAACCCATACCCTTCCCATGGATTCTTCCAGTATCGCTTTAACAGCAGCGGTGAGCTCGGATACTGATAACGGCGCTTCTTTTGACGCGCCAATCATAGCACATCCCTCAGGTATGCTGCGGCTTCTTCAGGGAAGGTGGGGTTGATGCAAAAACCGCTCCCCCACTCAAATCCGGCTATGGGCCTTAACCGCGGCAGTATTTCAATGTGCCAGTGGTAATGAACAAGCGAACCGCTTTTAACCGGCGCTGTATGAATCATATAGTTGTACGCGGGCATTCCCACGGCCTTATTGAGCCTTGCCACAGCGTCCTTCAATATGCGCGCCAGGCTGGCTGCCTCTTCCCCGTTTATGTGGTTAAAATGCGACGAGTGGAAAGCGGGCAGTATCCACATCTCAAAGGGCGCCCTGGAGGCAAACGGCGCAATCAGGAGGTATTTTCCCGTGTCAGCCACAACCCGCTCCTTAAACATCCTTTCATTCTCAACAATATCGCAGTAGACGCATCTCTTTTTTAAGTCAAAATATTTTTTCGAGCAGTCAATCTCGTCCTGAACAGACTGCGGCACAACAGGCATTGCCATAAGCTGCGAATTCAAATGGCTTATTTTTCCGCCGGCTCCGCTGCCCCGGTTTTTAAATATCAGCATATACTCCAGCCGCGTGTCTCTGGCAAGGTCATTTATTCTGTCCCTGTACATTTCAACGATTGACGTGACGCCCGATAAATCAATAGTGTCCAGGTCGGCGTTGTGAACGGGCGTCTCAATAATAACCTCGTTCGCGCCCGTATCGCTCACAGTATCAAACATGCCCTCTCCCCTTCTTTTAAGCGGGGTTTCAACCCTGAGATAGGGCCGGTTGTTGGGAACCACCCGCACCTGCCATTTATCGCCCGTCCGGACAGATGCTATTTCCCTGCCGCAGCCGGCCTCGTTTCCCGTACAAAACGGGCATTCGGGGTCATGGGTTTTCGGGCTTGGCTCCAGCTTCGCGTCTTTTTTCGGCGAAAACTCCTTGTCGTCAAGCGTTATAACCCATTTGTTGACTACGGGGTCCTTCCTTATTTCAGACATTATTTCTTTTCCGGCTCCTCAGTCTTTACAATCTTTGAGGCGATGTATCCCTTTTTAATGTTTATGACCGTGTTCTCGGCGCTCTTTATTCTCATGACATCATCCGTCTCGTTGATTTTATCAATGATGCCCACAATACCGCCGTTTGTCACCACTTTGTCCCCGACTTTCAGCGAGCCGAGCATCTCCTTGTGTTTTTTCTGTTCCTTCCTGCTCGGTACAATGAACATGATGTAAAAAAGGGCAAAGATAATGATTAAAGGCAGGATTCCTCCGAGCATTGACGGCCCTTCCGCGGCCGCTCCGGCAGGAACGCCTTCCGCAGCGTAAAGCATTGTGATGAACATTTTAAGCCTCCTTCAGTTTGTTTTCAGATTTTATAAGAGCTGAAAAACCTCTCTTTTTCGGCCTCATAATTATTTTCCAGTATCGCTTTCTTAATCAGGTTCATCAATCGTATCATAAAATAAATATTGTGTAAAGTGGTAAGCCTCATTCCGAGAACCTCGTGCACATTAAATAGGTGGCGTATGTACGCCCTGGAGAATGTTTTACAGGCATAACAGCCGCATGTTTTGTCTATGGGGCCGAGGTCCTCCCTGAACTCCGCGTTTCTGACGGCAATCTGGCCCTCTGGCGTATAAACACCGCCGTTTCTGGCTATCCTTGTCGGAAAAACACAGTCAAACATATCAACACCCTTTTCAACCGCGTACCACAGATCCTCCGGTGTGCCCACTCCCATCAGGTACCTTGGTTTGTCTTCGGGCAGGAGCGGCGCGCAAAGGTCAACTGCCCTGTAAATAAGCTCTTTCCCCTCGCCCACAGAGACTCCTCCTATTGCGTATCCCGGAAAATCAAGAAGCACCATCTCCCTTATTGACCGCTCGCGCAAATCCTCATAAACACCGCCCTGTATTATTCCAAAGAGCGCCTGATTGTGGTTTTTATGCGCCGCTTTTGAGCGTTTCGCCCATTCAATTGTCCTGTCAATCGAATCCGAGATATAATCATGCGTTGCGGGGTAAGGCGGGCACTCATCAAGAACCATCATTATATCGCTTCCAAGTATGTTTTGTATCTCAACAACCTTCACCGGGCTGAAAAAATGGGCGCTGCCGTCAATATGAGATTTAAAGGTTACCCCGTCATCCGTAATCTTCCTCAGTTCCTGGAGCGAAAAAACCTGGAATCCCCCGCTGTCCGTCAGTATCGGGCCGTTCCAGCCCATAAATTTGTGGAGCCCGCCGGTTTTTTGAATTAAATCCGTCCCGGGCCTGAGATAAAGGTGGTAGGTATTTGCCAGTATTATCGAGGTGCCGCTCAGCTGCAGGTCTTCAGGCGTCATTATTTTTACCGTTGCCTGTGTTCCCACAGGCATAAAGACAGGGGTCTCCACCCTGCCGTGAAGCGTGTTTATCTCACATACACGCGCCTCTTTGTATTTGTGCAGAACCTTAAAAAATTCCATCCTGCAGCGCCTGTAGGATGTTCCTGTCGAGCCTGTCAGGCGGATAGTTGGGGTTTTCCTTATACTGTTGTGTATAATCAACTATTCCAAAATCCATGTTCTTATAGCTCCAGTAGGAGAAAGATATGGAGTGTTTCTTAAAAAGCGAAATCAGGTCAGACGTCCATCTCTTTCTTGTTTCGGGCGCGGCAAGCACAACGCACCCGAACTCGCCGCAGTAAACCGGCACATTGTACTTTTCCTTGAACTCAAGAACCGGCGCGATTGCCTTTTCAAGCTCATTTATGTCCCAGTGTTTGTCCTGCCCCTTTAGCAGTTCGGAGAAGCGGTTGTCCTTTTCTTTGACTTTTTCATAAGCCTCGGCGATATTCGCGGGCCTTCCCGGATAATCCACAGCCTGCTTATAGATGTCATAAATCACAAACGATACCCACGGCGCGAACTGGTGGGTAATAAGGATGGGCTCATAAAAATGAAATGAGTAGATAATATTATTGTCGTCAAATTTCTTCAGGTTTTTGAACTGAGCGCACATCCCCCACAGGTTTGACTCGACAATTACCGCTGTTTTCCCGTCATTTGCCCTTATCGCGGCTATCGCGTCTTCCGCGAGCGAGTTCCAGTCTTCCGGATCCTGCGCCACAGGCTCGTTCAGTATCTCGTATATGAGGTTCTCCTCGTTTTTATACCGTTTGGAGAGCATATCCCATATATCCAGAAAACGCCTCCTGTTTTCCGAGTCCTTTTTCCATATATCGTTCTTCTCCCTTTCCTTAAACGCGAACGAGTGGCCGGGCGCCTTGTGCAGGTCCAGAACCACGGTTAACGCGTTTTTCGCGCAGTCACGGATTGTCCTGTCCATCCTTTTTAGCCGCTCCTCATCATACTTAAACGGCGCGGTTTCAAAGAAGAAACTGTCAACAGGCAGCCTTACGCTGTTGAACCCCCATTCTTTTACCTGCCTGATGTCTTTTTCCGTAATAAATGCATCCAGATGCGCGTCCTCAAATACGTCGTCTTTCACCTGCGAGTAAAAACCGCCGAAATTCATTCCTGTTAAATTCATCTATGCTTCCTCCAAGAGAAATTTGTGAAAATACGGATAAACCGGAGAACCGTGGTTTTGCCGGACAAGCCCGTAATATCTTACTTGTTAAAACCCATTGACTGGGAGACCTTGTCGGCCGTAGCCTTGACCTGGCTTCCCATCTCGCGTATTTTATCCTCGCCCATCCTGAGCGCGGGCGCTGTAATGGCAATACAGGCAATCACCCTTCCCCTGTAGTTTTTTACAGGCGAAGCGACGGATATAAGGTCCGTTGAGTATTCCTGATTGTCAACGGCGTATCCCAGTTCCTTTGCCTGGTTGACGGATTCCTTAAGCTTGTCAAAGTTGTCTATGGTGTACGGGGTAAATGGCTCAAACTTTATCAGCTTCAGCACGTCGCCCAGCCTGTCGTCAGGCAGGCTGGCAAGCCACACCTTTCCGGGCGCCGAAGAATGGAGCGGAACCCGTTCTCCCACATTTGATTTTACGCCGACGCGTTCAAGCGTCTCAAGGACATCAACATAAAGCACCTTCTGCTGGTCAACTATGGCGAGCTGTATTGTCTCGCCTGTTGAGCGCCAGAGCTGGCGTAAATACGGCATCGCGTGCTGCCTGATATCGAGCTTTGACAGTACCGCGTTCCCCAGCTCAAAGAGCCGCATGCCAAGCTTGTACTTGGAAGTCTCGGGGTCCTGCTCAACGTATTTCCGCAGCATAAGCGTAGTGAGCAGCCTGTGCACCGTTGATTTGTGGAGTTTAAGCTCCTTTGAAAGCGTCGTTACCCCCACTCCCGTCTTGTGTTCGCTCAATGTCTCTATGATATCAAGCGTCCTTTCTACTGACTGAACCGTTGTGTCATAAAGCTGTTTCCGTCTCATAAAAACCTCCTCCCGCCGCATTTTAGCGGCGCTCTCTTGCGTTAGTAAGGCAAAATTAACCGCAGCGCTATTCCCACGCACTTGCCCTTATTCTTATTGTTACCCGCCTGTTCAGTTTCCTGCCCTCCGCAGTATTATTTGTTGCAACGGGCCTTGTTTCGCCGTATCCTACGGGCCGGAACATGGATTCATCGAGCCCGAAAAGCTCGGAGAAGAATTTCACAACGGCCCTTGCCC
>DSBP01000286.1 GCA_011049465.1 bacterium
GCCTGCCTGTGGACATGATAGCCGGGGCGTACAGGGAGATAAAACCAAATCTTAAGAAGCACGCTGTGGTAACGGATATGGGCAGCGTTAAAAAGGCTGTTGTTGACGGCATACAGAGGTTTGACGGATGCGAGTCCTTTATCGGCTCGCACCCCATGGTGGGTTCGGAGAGGACAGGAGTTAAAAATATGCGTCCGTTTCTTTACGCCGGAGGCACGTGTGTAATTACCCCGCGGCCCGGAAAGGAAAAGAACAGGCTGATTGTGGAGGCTTTCTGGCGCGCGCTCGGCATGAAGACGGTTACAATGACGCCTCAGGCGCATGACGCGGCTGTCTCGCTCATCAGCCACTTTCCTCATTTAAACGGATTTGCCCTGATAAAAACGGCAGAGCCTGTCATCAGGTCAAAAAAAGGCGTTATAGGGCCGGGATTCAGGGACGCCACGAGAATAGCCGCGTCAAGCGGGGAGATATGGTCAGCCATAACTTTGCTCAACAAAAAAGAGGTTGTTAAAAACATCAGGGCGTTTACGGGGGAACTGAAAAAACTTGAAGGATACATAATAAAAAACGACAGGGCATCCCTCATGAAATACATGAACAGGGCCGCCGGATTAAGGAAAACAATGTAATGAAAAAAATTCATGTGGCAAAAGCAGCGAGTGTAAACAGGACAATCAGGGTTCAGGGCGACAAATCAATGTCGCACAGGGCGGTAATAATAGGAAGCCTTGCCGAGGGAGTGACGGAGATAACAAACATGCTTGAGGCCGAGGATACTCTTAATACGGTAAATGTGTACAGGCAGCTCGGCGTGAAAATCGAAAAAAAGGGGCTCAAATATTTTGTGAGCGGAAGAGGGCTTTTTACCCTGCGCGAGCCGCAAAAGAAGCTGTACACGGGAAACTCGGGGACGCTTATACGCCTTTCACTCGGCGTGCTCTGTGCCCAGCATTTCTCATCCGAGATAACAGGCGACGAGCAGATAGTTAAAAGGCCCATGAAAAGGGTTATGACGCCGCTTGCTCAGATGGGCGCCAAGTTTGAGAGCAGGAACGGGCTTGCGCCGGTGATTGTCCACGGGATATCGCTCAAGGGCATAACCCATAAAATGTCCGTGGCGAGCGCGCAGGTGAAATCAGCCATACTGCTGGCAGCGCTTCACGCCAACGGCGCTACAGAGATAACAGAAGGCCACAAGTCAAGGGACCACACAGAGAGAATGCTTAAACATTTCGGGGCGGACATAAGGGTAAAGGCAAAAACCATAAGGCTCGTCCCGGGAAAAAAACTGCAGGGCTCCAAGGTTTTTGTGCCGGGCGATATTTCTTCGGCCGCTTATTTCATAGCAGCGGGAGTAATACTGAAAAACTCAAAAATAACAATGAAGGACACGGGGCTCAACCCGACAAGAACCGGAATAATCGATGTTCTTAAAAAAATGGGGGCAAAAATCTCCGTGAAAGGGCTCAAGGAGAGAAATTGCGAGCCCATCGGAGACATAACGGCTGTCTCGTCAAAACTGAAAGGGACGCTGATACGCGGGGCGATAATACCGAGGCTCATTGATGAAATACCCGTAATAGCGGTGGCCGCGGCCTTTGCCAAAGGCAAAACAACAATAAGAGACGCTGGAGAGCTCAGGGTAAAAGAGACGGACAGGATTGCCGTTATGGTAAAGAACCTGAGGCGCGTGGGTGTCAGGGCGGATGAGTTCCCCGACGGAATGGTAATTCACGGTTTAAACGGAGCTCCTTTTAAATACGCGGACATTGATTCTTTCGGAGACCACAGGGTCGCGATGGCATTTACCATAGGCGGGCTCGCGGGAGAAAACGGAATGCTTGTAAAGGATACGGCGTGTGTGAACACCTCATTTCCGGACTTTTTCCGGATAGTGGAGGGGATGAAAAAATGAGCGGATTAAACAGGGTTATGTTTTATATTGTGCATAATTTTTTTAAAATCATAGCTTTTTTTGTCTTTCATTTTCTGTACAGGCTGAAGCAGGAGGGCACTGAAAACATACCCAAAAAAGGCGGGTTCATAGCCATGCCCAACCACGCCAGTTACTGGGACCCTCCGCTGACAGGTGTCACACATAAAAGATATTTTCATTTTATGGCGAGGTCAACTCTTTTTATCCCGGTGTGGGGGATGTTTCTTAGGTGGATGGGCGCTTTTCCGGTCAAGAGAGGAAAGATTGACAGGGATTCCTGGTCAAATCTTTACAAACTTGTCCGGGACGGATGGCCCGTGGTCTTTTTTCCCGAGGGGACAAGGACAGAGGACGGGGAGATTCAAAAAGGAAAGCCGGGAACAGGAATGATTATTTATAACGCGCGTGTGCCTGTAGTGCCGGTTTATCTGCACGGCACGAGGGAGGCCTGGCCCAAAGGGCAGAAGACGCCTAAATTTTTTAAAAAACTGCATGTAATCTACGGCAAGCCTATTCACTTTGATGAATATTACTCAAAAGAGGCGGGCAGGGAAGTGTACGAGGCGATAACCGAAAAGGTTATGTCTGAGATAAAAGCGATGAAGGACCGGTTTCTCAAAGCGGAGCAGGCGGAAAAGAGATGAAAGTTGCGATAGCGGGCGGGTCAGGGTTTTGTTTCGGCGTTCAGCGCGCCATGGACATGGCGTTCAAGTACGCGGACGAGAACAAAGAAGTTTATTCGCTTGGTGAAATAATACACAACCCACAGGAAGTAAGGCGGCTATCTGAGGCCGGAGCAAAGCATGTTGAGCGGATAAGCGATATAAAAAAAGGCTCCAATGCCATAATAAGCACCCATGGAATTACGCCGGAGCGGGAAACAAGGCTTAAAAAACTCTGCCGGGGAGTCCTGGATACCACCTGCCCTTATGTGAAAATAATACATCAGATAGTAAGGAAGCTGTCAGAGGCGGGTTATAAGACGGTTATAGTGGGCGACAGGAAACACCTGGAAGTTCGCGGAATACTCGGGCACGCGGGGAAGAATTCTGTTGTAATAGAAGACGAAAAGGATCTTAAGAACGCGCGGTTTTCCGGCAAAATAGGAATAGTGTCGCAGACAACGCAGAACTTCTCGGCATACCGGAGCATTACATGCGCGATAATAGATAAAGTGCTTAAAACGAGGCATGCTGAAGTCAGGGTTTATAACACAATATGCGACGCGACGCAAAACAGGCAGGACGCGGCTGTGGCGCTGGCGCGGAAATCGGATGTGATGGTTGTTGTTGGCGGGAAAAACAGCGCCAACACGCTGAGGCTGGCAGAGCTTTCCCGGCGCGAGTTAAAACATGTTTATCATGTTGAATCCGCTGAAGAGATAAAGCCTTCATGGTTTAAAGGCAAAAAAAGGGCGGGTATAGCTGCGGGCGCGTCAACGCCTGCGCGGATAATAATGAGTGTTGTTAACAGGATAAAAAAAATCGGAGAAAAATAATGGAAAAAAACGAATATTCATTCAGGGGAATAAGGGACGGTTCTGTTGTTAAAGGAAGGGTTATCAGGAAGCAGGACGGTGAGGTCTTTTTTGACATAGGATACAAGTCTGACGGTATCATTCCGGCTGAGGAGGCGTCAAGGTCAGGGTTTTACGAGTCGGCAAAAGAGGGCGATGAAATGGATGTATATGTTAAAAGGCTTGACGGCCACGAGGGTTTTACCCTGCTGTCGCGGGTAATAGCCGAGAAAAAAGCGGTCTTTGCCGCGGTAAAAAAGGCGAGCAGGGACGGCGAGTCAATAAACGGCAGGGTGATAAAGGCGGTCAAAGGCGGGTTTATTGTTGATTTTGGAGCCAATGTGACGGCGTTTCTTCCCATGTCGCATTCCAAGGCTTACGGTGGCGATATAACGGGGAAAGAGCTTCCTCTGAAAGTAATCCAGCTTGATGAGGTAAAAAGGAACGTGGTTGTATCATACAAGGAACACGCGAGCGAGCAGATGAAAAAGGAGGAGGAAGTTCTGAAAAAAACCTTTACCGCGGGGACAAAGGCCATTGTGAAAGTCGCGGCCGTAAAAGAGAACGGCATAGAGGCCGAGAAAAACGGCGTCAGGGTATTTATCCCGGCGCAGGAGCTTTCGTGGAAAAGGATAAAAAATATAGGGGAGGAGTTTCCCGAGGGGTCGGAGACAGAGGTGTTTGTGTCCGCGATTGACCGGGGGAGCGCGGTATTAAGCGTAAAAAAATTAAAGGAAAACCCCTTTGAAAAATTTCTTGCAAATAAAAAACCGGGAGACAGGGTAAAGGTAAAGGTCAAGGAGTTTTTAAGCGAGGGCATGATTGTCGAGGTGGAGTCGAGCCTTGACGGGTATATTCACTGCTCGGAGCTTTCGTATTACCGCAGGATAAAAAACCCGGCAGAGGTTTACAGGGAAGGCGATGAGATTGACGCGTGTATTGTCAGGATGGACGAGACAAAAAACAGGATGTACTTAAGCGTAAAAAGAATGGAAGCCAATCCGTGGCACAGCATAGAAGAGCGTTATCCCGTGGGGGCGAGGGTGTCGGGCGTGATTAAGAGGATAACGGAGGGGGAGGGCGCGGATGTGGAGCTTGATGAGAATTTTGACGCTTATCTCCATGTCTCAAATATAGCGTGGGACGAGAGCACTCCAATAGCCTCTGTTTTAAAGGAAGGGGATAAAAGGGAGTTTAAGATTATAGGGATAGATAAGAATAAATACAGGATACTGGTCGGGCTGAAACAGCTTGTCACGTCGCCATGGGCCGCGTTTGCCGCCAATCAAAAGGAAGGGAACATGGTTGAGGCAAAGATAGTTGAAATAGAGGATTCTGCCGTTGTATGCGCCATAGGAGAGGGCATAACAGGCAGGATACTGATAAGGGATAAAAATAAGCTGCGGTGCGCAAAGGGGGATGTGATTTCCGCCCGGATAACCAGGATGGATAAGGACGCGAAGCGCATAATTTTATCCGCCAAGGACCTTGAGATAACGGAGGAGAAGAAGGAAATAGACGAATACATGAAGTCGCATGAGCATACGATAAAACTTGACGACATAGTCAATTTTGACAATAAAGGAAGGGAAGAGAAGAAATGAACAGTAAAAAAATACCCGCGCCGACGGTGGGCAGGCTCTCGATTTATCTCAAATGTTTTTCCGAACTGTCTGTGTCGGGCGTTGATTACGCTTCGTCCGGGCATGTGGCAAAGCTTATGGGTTTAAACCCGGCCCAGGTCAGAAAGGACCTGGCTTATTTCGGAAAATTCGGAAGAAGGGGATACGGGTACAGCGTTGAGAGTTTGAAGGAAAATATCTCAAAGATACTCGGCACGCACAAGGAGTGGAAAGTCGGGGTAATAGGAGCGGGAAACCTCGGGAGCGCGCTTTTGATGTACGGCGGTTTTATGAACCGCGGGTTTAAAATAGCCGCGGGTTTTGACGTGGACCCCGCGAAGCTGGGGTGGGAGCTTAATAACGTAAGGATATTTCACATTGACGAGCTTGAAAATGTCATTAAAAGGGAGAAGCTGGAGATTGTCATCATAACAACGCCTAAAGACGCGATAACAGGAGTCGTGGAGAGGCTGAAAAAGACGCGCATAAAGGGAGTCCTGAATTTCGCGGGAAGGCATCTTATAAGCGCGGACGATTTTGTGGTAAGAAACGTCGACCTTGCCCTTGAGATGGAACAGCTTACGTTTTTTATAACGAATAAAGACGGAGTATTAAAGGAAGGAAGCGCGGGTGAAAAGGATGAGTGAGAAGATCAGAATAACATATAATGGCGAAACTTTTGAGGCCGATAAAGGCGTGCGTGCCGGTGTTTTCATAAAGGAAAAAGACGCGCAGGCAGGCGATGCGCTGGCGGCGGGTTTTAACGGCGCGGTAATCGGCCTTAACGCTCCTCTTGAGGATGACGGAGAGCTTCGGGCCTACACTTTCGCGGATGCCGAAGGCAGGGATACTTACTGGCACTCGACATCACATGTGATGGCCGCGGCTGTGAAGAAGCTTTTTCCCGGAGTCAAGGTTGCCATCGGGCCCGCTGTCGAAGAGGGGTTTTACTACGATTTTGACAGGGAAAAACCCTTTACAGAGGATGACCTCGCCGGGATTGAAGCGGAGATGAAGAATATAATAAAGGAAAACCATCCGTTTAAGAGAAAAGAGATGGGCCTTGAAGACGCAAAGAAGTTTTTTGCCGGGGCCGGGGAGATTTATAAAACGGAAATATTGGAGGGTATTGACGCGGAAAAAGTGAGCATTTATGAGACGGGCGAATTCGCGGATTTGTGCCGCGGCCCGCATCTTACATACACGAAAAAGATAAAGAGTTTTAAGCTGCTCAAGCTTGCGGGCGCGTACTGGCGCGGAGATGAAAAAAACAGGATGCTGCAGCGCATATACGGAATATCGTTCCCGTCGCAGGATATGCTTCAGGAATACCTTGACCGCATAGAAGAGGCAAAACAGCGCGACCACAGAAAACTGGGCAGGGAACTTGACCTGTTTTCGACGCATGAGGAGTTCGGCGCCGGGCTGATATACTGGCACCCGAAGGGCGGGGTTGTAAGGAAGGAGATGGAGGATTTCTGGCGGGACGAGCACATAAAAAACGGTTACGGCCTGGTATTCTCGCCGCATATAGCGAAAATTGACCTGTGGGAGACCTCGGGGCATACGGGTTTTTACAGGGAAAATATGTTTGACACGATGAATATAGACGAGATGCAGTACCAGCTAAAACCCATGAACTGCCCGTTTCATATCCTGATGTACAAGAATTCAAAAAAGAGCTACCGCGACCTGCCCTTAAGATGGGCGGAACTGGGTACTGTTTACAGGTACGAGAAGTCAGGCGTGCTGCACGGGCTCCTGCGGGTGCGGGGGTTTACCCAGGATGACGCGCATATATTCTGTACTGAAGCGCAGGTGGAAGAAGAAATAATCAACGCGCTTAATTTTGTCATGCATATACTGCGTACCTTTGGGTTTAAGGATTTTGAGGTGTATTTAAGCACAATGCCGGAGGAGCACATAGGGGAAAAAGAGGCGTGGGAAAAGGCGCAGGCAGCGCTTAACGCGGCGCTCGCGAAAGCAGGGCTTAAATATGACGTTGATGAGGGCGGCGGCGCGTTTTACGGGCCGAAGATTGACATTAAAATAAAGGACGCGCTCGGCAGGACATGGCAGTGCTCGACCATTCAGGTTGATTTCGCGCTTTCAGAGCGGTTTGGAATTGACTACACGGGAAAGGACGGAAATGAACACAGGGCCATTATGATACACAGGGCGCTCATGGGCTCGCTGGAGCGTTTTTTCGGCGTGCTGATTGAGCATTATAAAGGCGCGTTTCCGCTGTGGCTGGCTCCCGTGCAGGTTTCGGTTTTGACAATCACTCAGCGAAGCGACGAATACGCCGCGAAGCTTCTTGAGCGGCTGAAGGTTGAAGGCATAAGGGCGGTTCTTGACGATGACAACGAGAAGATAGGCGCGAAAATAAGGAAAGCCGCAATGGAAAAGATACCGTATATGCTCATCATAGGCGATAAGGAGACAGAGGATAAGACAGTGTCAGTACGTTTAAGGGGAGGGCAGGAGGCCAAGGGTGTTGATTTTGAAGGGTTTATAAAAAGGCTGAAAGAAGAGATAAAAAATAAAGATATTGAAATACGGGAAATCTGAAAGGCGGAAGTGTTGAAAAAGGCAACGGTTTTTAACTGCAATAATTGCGGGTATGAAAGCCTCAAATGGCTGGGCAAGTGCCCTGCCTGCGGAGGTTTTAATTCCTTTTCTGAAGAGGCAAAGGAGTTAAAGAAAAAAGGAGGCGGTGAATACAGGGGGTTTGATGCGGGGTTTAAGACAGGGCCGCTTAAAGATGTGGAGACGGGCCGCAAGCAGAGGATAAGCACGGGCATATCCGAGGCTGACAGGGTTTTTGGAGGAGGAATCGTGAAAGGCTCGCTTGCGCTTTTGGGAGGCGAGCCGGGCGCCGGAAAGTCAACAATGGCGCTCGCCATAAGCGAAAATGTGGCGAAGAGCGGCAGAAAGGTCATTTATATATCGGGCGAGGAGTCCCCGGGCCAGATAAAAATGCGGGCGGACAGGACGGGCGCGGGCTCGCCTTCGCTTTTCGTCGCGTCAGAGACATGTGTTGAAAGGATAGCCGAGGAGATAGAGAGGGAAAAACCCTCGCTGGTGGTGGTTGATTCCATACAGACGGTGTACAAGGATTCGATAGACGCGCTGGCGGGCAGCGTGAGCCAGATAAAAGAGAGCTGCGCTCATTTGATGTACGCCGCGAAAAAAACAGGGGTTCCTGTAATCATAATAGGCCATGTGACAAAGGACGGCTCCATCGCGGGGCCGAAGATGCTCGAGCATATGGTTGACGTTGTTTTGTATTTTGAGTCCGAGCAGATAAATAATTTCAAGGTGTTGAGGGCCGTCAAAAACAGGTTCGGCTCCACAAATGAGATAGGGGTATTTGAAATGGGCGCCTCCGGCATTACAGAGGTGGCGAGCCCGTCAAAGATTCTGCTTGACGGAATTAAGGAACAAAAAGCAGGGAGCGGTATAGTGACGGTGATGGAGGGCACGAGGCCGCTGATGCTGGAGATACAGGCGTTGACGGCCAGAAGGAACTTCGGCAACCCGCAGAGGACCGTAACGGGCGTTGATTACAACAGGTTCCTTATCATACTGGCTGTACTGGAGAAAAAAATGGGATTGAGCCTTGAGAATCAGGATGTCTTTGTCAATGTCGCCGGAGGCATAAGGATATTTGAGACGGGTTCCGACCTGGGGCTCGCCGCGGCCGTCTATTCGGGGTTCAGGAATTCACCTGTCTCGACAAAGACCGTATATATAGGAGAACTCGGGCTGGACGGAGAGGTGAGGCCGGTTCATTTTATGGACCTGCGCATAGCCGAAGCCGAGCGAATGGGCTTTGAAAGGGCGGTAATTCCCGCCAGGTCAAAAACCGGAGAAACACGAATCAAGCTTGAACGCATTTCCTCGATTGAGGAACTGAAAAAGATAATTATTACGGATTAAAATTAAAAAAGAAAGGAGGTGAAAAAATGGAAAAATTTATTTATGCCGCGATAGTGGCGGCGGTTTCGCTTATTATAATAGTGTTGCAGGCTGTTATTAATAAGATAAAGCTGGCGAAGGCTGATGTGTCGAAAAAGCTTCTTGACACAAGCGTCATAATTGACGGCAGGATCAGCAACATAGCCAGGACGGGTTTTCTTGAGGGGCTTCTTATAGTTCCGAAATTTGTGCTTCTTGAACTGCAGCTTATTGCCGACTCTTCCGATAATATGAAAAGAAGCAAGGGCCGCAGGGGGCTCGACCTTCTTAACGAGTTTAAAAAGACGAGCGGTATCAATGTGCAGATAATTGATAAAGAGTACAAAGGCACCAATAAGGTGGACGAAAAACTGGTTCTGATGGCAAAAGATCTCGGCGCGAAAATTATAACCAATGATTATAATTTAAATAAAATCGCGGAGATTCAGGGCATAAAGGTACTTAATATAAACGACCTTTCCAATGCGATTAAGCCCAATTACCTTCCCGGGGAAAAAATTAATGTTAAAATCATGAAAGAAGGGAAGGAAAAAGAACAGGGAATCGCCTATCTTGGCGACGGGACCATGATTGTGGTTGACGGCGCGAGGCGCAGTATGAACAAGAGGATAGATGTGACCGTCACAAACGTCCTCCAGACCGACGCGGGCAGGATGATATTCGCGCGGACAGAGCAGAGCCGGGATTTTCCGCAGAAGAGCCAGAACAGGCACGGCGGAAGGCAGAACTACACAAACCGTGACAACCAACGAAGAGAGCAGCAATGAAGACAATAGCCGTGATAGCGGCCGCGGGCTCCGGAAAGCGTTTTAAGGGGCCGCTGCCCAAACAGTTTGTCAAGGCGGACGGGATGGAGCTTATTGCCCGCGCTGTATCCGGTTTTGAAAAGGAAAAATCCGTGGGCGGTATACTCATAGTTGCCGCCCCGGATTTTATCCGGTTTGTGGAGCGGAATATAGCCGCCAAATACGGCTTTAAAAAGGTCATTGGAGTCATTCCCGGAGGCAGGGAGAGATGGCAGTCTGTATATAACGCGGTCAATTATCTTAAGGAAATCAGGCCCGACAATGTCCTGATACATGACGCGGCAAGGCCCGTCTTCGGAAAAACGCTCGTTAAAAGAATCCTGGCGGGGCTGAGAAGATACCCTGCTGTGATACCTGTCGCGAAAATAAGCGCGACAGTCAAAACAATAAGAGGCGGAATCATAAAAGGGACCATTGACAGGGGCTCTTTGAGGACAGCGCTTACCCCGCAGGGGTTTAAGTTCGCGCGGCTTGAAAAGTTTTATACTGCGGCGGCTGTTAAGAGGCACAAGCCGACCGATGAGGCGCTCATATTTGAAAAGAGCAAAGCAAAGGTCATGGCGGTTGAGGAAGAAGGTTTCAACATAAAGGTCACGACAAGGCAGGACCTTGAGATTGTTGAGGCGCTGCTTAAAGCGCGGAAAAGGCGGGGTAAAAAATGAGAGTGGGAATAGGTTATGACGTTCACAGGCTGATCAGGGGCAGAAGGCTCTTTCTGGGAGGCGTTGAGTTTGAAAACGCGGAGTTCGGGCTTGACGGCCACTCTGACGCGGATGTGCTTATACACGCGGTTATTGACGCGATGCTTGGCGCGGCAGGGTTGAGGGATATAGGCTCTTATTTTCCGGACAAGGATGAAAAGTACAAAGGAATAAGAAGCACGGAGCTGTTGGGAGAGGCAAAGGCAATTATTGACAGGGAAGGTTATGAGATTAACAACATAGACGTCATTGTTGTTGCTGAATATCCGCGCCTTGCGCCTTATATTGAAAGGATAATACAATCCCTGTCAGGAATACTGGGAACCGGGGAAAAGCGCATTGCTGTAAAGGCCACTACGGAAGAGGGGCTGGGTTTTACAGGCGCGAAAGAGGGCATAGCCGCGCACGCTGTGGCTGTGCTGAACGAAAAAAAGTAAGAACGGAGAAGAACAGATGCTCAGGATACACAACACGCTTACAAAAAGAATGGAAGAGTTTAAGCCCGTGGAAAATGGCATGGCGAGGATATATGTCTGCGGCCCCACGGTTTACAACTATTTTCACATAGGCAACTCGAGGGTATTTATACTCTTTGACGCGTTCAGGAGCTATCTTGAATACGCGGGCATCAAGACAACTTTTATCCAGAACATAACGGACATTGACGATAAGATTATTAACAGGGCAAAGGAAGAGGGAATAGGCTGGGACGAAGTGGCCGAAAAATACACCGCGGCTTATTTTGAGGACTGCGAAAAGCTCAATATCAGCCGGCCTGACAGGAGCCCCAGGGCAACTGAAGAGATACCCGCGATGATTGAGATTATACAAAAACTTACAGAGGCAGGCAGGGCATATACGGCTGAAAACGGAGTCTATTTCAGCGTGGAGAGTTTTGAAGGATACGGAAAACTCTCGGGAAAAAGAACAGACGAGCTCATGGAGGGCGCGCGCGTGGATGTGGATGAAGGCAAGAGAAACCCTCTTGATTTCGCCTTGTGGAAGTTCTCAAAACCGGGGGAGCCTTCGTGGGAGAGCCCGTGGGGAAAGGGCAGGCCGGGCTGGCACATAGAGTGCTCGGCAATGTCATCCCGTTATCTTGGGGCCACTTTTGATATTCACGGCGGCGGCGCGGACCTCATATTTCCGCACCACGAAAATGAGATAGCCCAGTCAGAGGCCGCGTCAGGAAAACCTTTTGTGAATTACTGGATGCACGCCGGGTATCTGAATATAAAGGGCGAAAAGATGTCAAAGTCAAAGGGGAATTTCCTTCTTGTCAGGGACATCCTCAAAGAGTATAAAGCGGAGGTAATAAGGATGTTCATTCTCTCCGCTCATTACCGGGGGCCGCTTGATTTTTCAGGAGAAACAATTGAGGCGATAAAAACGGCGCACAGCGGAATATATCACACACTGCAGGAACTTGAAAATTACAGCGCGGCTCCCGCAGCGTCGGAAGAAGGCTTTGAGGGGCTGAAAAAAGCGGCTGAAGAAGAAAGGGCAAAGAGTATTAAAAAATTTAAAGAGGCGCTGGATTATGATTTTAACACTCCCAGGGCTTTCGGCGTAATATTTGAGGCGGTGGCTTACGCGAAAAAAATACTCGGCACAAAGGGTTTTGCCGTGAGCGAAGGGTCAAAGGAGATTATGAACGGGCTGGCATCGTGGATAAAGGAGATGACAGGCGTATTTAAAATTACGCCGGAGATTAAACCCGTTGACAAAGAGGCCTCGGATCTGGTAAAAGAGATAGAAATTTTAAGGTCAGAAAAGAAATATGAAGAGGCTGATGTCCTTAAAAAGAAGCTGGATGAATCAGGATACATGCTGAAATTCAGGCCCATGGGGCCTGTTTTGATAAGGAAATAGAATGGCTGACATGATTCTGTACGGAAGAAATGTAATAAGAGAACTTCTGAAAATAAGCCCGGAAAGGGTTCATGAGCTTATAATCCTGAAAAACAGCGGGGATTTGAGGCAGATAGCCGAGGAAGCGGCGCAAAAAAACGTCAAAATTACATTTACGGACAGGGCCGGGGTTTTCAGGCTGACGGGCACGGAAAAGAACCAGGGTGTCGCGGCAAGGGTTGAGCCGATAAAGGTCATGGATATAAAGGAGTTTTTGGCGAAACACAAGGATGACAGCCGGGTAACGGTCGCGGTTCTTGACGAAATTGAGGACCCGCATAATGTCGGAGCCATAATAAGAAGTTGCGAAGTTTTCGGGATTTGTGGTATAATTCTCAGCTCAAACAGGTCAGCGCCTGTGAATGAGACGGTCTATAAGGTTTCAAGCGGCGCTGCGGCATATGTGGATATAGTAATGGTAAGCAACATAAATATCGCTCTTGAAAAGCTTAAAGAAGCCGGGTTTTGGGTTTACGGCCTTGACGCCGACGCTGAAAAGCGGGTCGGAGAGGTTGAATTTGACAGGAAAACAGCGCTTGTCCTGGGCAATGAAGGCAGAGGCTTAAGGCCCCTTGTCAGGAAGAACAGCGATTTCCTGGTTAAAATAGAGCAAAAGGGCAAGATAGATTCCCTGAATGTCTCAAACGCCGCCGCGATTGTTTTTTACGAGCTTATGAAGAGCGCGGGATCCGTCTCTGAGACTTGAAAATGGCCGGTTTTAGGATGTTGTTTGAAAGATTTTGTAGGCGCAAACTTTAGTTTGCGTAAGGAAAGCGCAGGCTGAAGCCTGCGGCTACAAAAAATAGACATTATAATACAGAGCGGGAGTAGCTCAGTTGGTAGAGCGCTAGCCTTCCAAGCTGGATGTCGCCGGTTCGAGCCCGGTCTCCCGCTCCAAAAATCCTTTCATAAGGATTTTTGGAGCCGAGAATCGAGAATCGTAAATCGAGAAATATAAGGAACGAAACGTCTGCCCCGCCAAAAGGCGGGTGAAGACGGTCGAATTTCGATTATCGATTATCGGCAGTTGTTCTTAGGTTTTCCGCCGAAGGCGGAAAACAACAGCGATTAAAATAATGTTCTTACACTGCCCCATAAGGCAGAGAGACAAGGACAGACAAATAGACAACTATATATACGGGCGCTGGCCGCTGTAAGGAGCGGCGAGGCGGGCAGTGAAAAAAGTATTTATGGTCTGCGCGCCTTACGGCGCGCAGGAGCGCCTGAGCTCAGTCATCCGCCTGTGGCGGATCTGAGCTAAGCAGGGCGTGTTCTTTGCGTGGCGTCTTGTATGGGCAAGACATACAGGGTGTAATAATAGTGTGTTACGGGCGCTTAGCTCAGTTGGTTTAGAGCATCTGCCTTACAAGCAGAGGGTCGGGGGTTCGAGCCCCTCAGCGCCCACCATTTTTCACCAAAGGTGAAAAATGGTGAAGAGTCGAGAGTAGTGAGTAGAAAGTAGACGGACAAAACGGCTGGTCCCGCCGGAAGGTGAGACAAGACGGCCGCCTCTCTCCTTTCTACTATCGGCAGTTGTTCTTAAGTTTTTCACCAAAGGTGAAAAACTGGTAAAGAATCGAGAATCTTTGTAGGGACAGCGCTCCTGCGCTGTCCGCGGCCCGGACGGTTTTTTAATGTAAAAAAAGTTCTTAAAAATAACACAGAGCGCAGCGCGGGGAGATTCCAGAGTGGCCAAATGGGGCAGACTGTAAATCTGTTGGCTTATGCCTTCGATGGTTCGAATCCATCTCTCCCCACCATTTTTTCACCAAAGGTGAAAAAATGGTCGAGAATCGAGAATCGTAAATCGAGAAATGTAAGGAAAGAAAAGACTGGGCCGCCAAAAGGCGAGTGAAGA
>DSBP01000122.1 GCA_011049465.1 bacterium
AACAGGGAAAAAGCCGAGGCTGAGGAGGTGTTGAGGGACATAGCAGCCTCAATTGCCTGCAGGGCCGCGGTAAAGGCGGGAGATGAACTCTCGGACGCTGAAATAGATTCGCTTTTAACCGGATACTTTGAGGCTTCGGCGCCTTACAGCTGCCCGCACGGAAGGCCGCCGATTGTCAGGATAAGTTTTGAGGAGCTTGAGAAATTTTTTAAAAGAAGGCTTTAAATGTACATAATCATCTGCGGCCCGACCGCGCTTGGAAAATCAGAAGCTGCCGTAATTTTGGCGGAAAAAACAGGCGGAGAAGTTGTGTCAGCGGATTCCATGCAGGTTTACAGGGGGATGGACATCGGCACGTCAAAGATAACCACGGCTGAGTCGCGCGGCATAAAACACCACATGATAGATATAGCCGACCCTTCGGAAAATTTTACTGTGGCGCGGTATAAAAAAGGGGCCGAAGAGGCGCTTGACTCGATAAAGGCGGCCGGGAAAACGGCGATAATGGCAGGAGGGACAGGGCTTTATATAAATTCGGTAATAAGAGGGCTTATGGAGGCGGCAGAGCCTTCGCCGGAACTGAGGCTGAAATTAAGAAAAGAGCAGGAGGACCGCGGGACAGAGTATATGGCAGATATGCTTAAGGAAAAGGACCCTGAGGCCGCGGGACTTGTTGACCTTAAAAACGGGCGCAGGGTTATAAGGGCGCTTGAGCTGATTCTCGCGAACAATATGAAGCTCTCTGAATTGCGGCAAAAGACCGGAGGAACGGCTTACAATGACAGGTATATCATCTTTTTTCTCTCCGCGGGCAGGGAATACATATACGCGCGCGTTAACGCGCGTGTTGATAAAATGATGAAAAACGGCCTGCCTGAAGAGGCGGAGCGCCTGCTTGAAAACGGCGTTGGCGAGACAGCGCGCCACGCAATAGGCTACAAGGAGCTCTTTGAATACATACGCGCGGGAAAGCGCGGGCCCCTGCCGGCTGATGCTGTGAAAAAGGCGACAAGGGCATACGCTCTAAGGCAGCTCACCTGGTTTAAGCGCTATAAAGACGCGGTGCAGGTTGATATGGAAAAAAACTCACCGCTTCAGGCCGCTCTGTTTATGGAAGAGGCTGTGAAGGCGGCGCTGAATGAAGCGTGCGGGGGCGGTGATGACAATGGCGCGGCCTAAGGAGCCAAAGGATGAAAAACTCATGGCCGGAATAATATACGCGAATGAGGGGGTTTATAACGCGGTGAAAGCTGCGCTTGAGGCGGAATATGGAAGCGTTGATTATGAGAGCGAAGAACTTGATTTCAGCCATACGGATTATTACTCTGATGAGATGGGGCAGGGGCTGAAGCGCAGGTTTATCTCTTTTGCCGTGCTTGTTCCACCGGGGCGGCTTTCAGAGATAAAACTTTTCGCCAATTACATTGAGGACAAAACAGCGCGCGCTGAAGGAGGCCGGCAGGTCAACATAGACCCCGGGCTGGTCTCGCAAAGCAGGCTGGTTTTGGCGAGCGCGAAGAATTTTTCCCACAGGATATACCTTAAAGACGGCATATTTGCCGAGGTGACGCTTATTTACAGGGTGAAAAAGGGTTTTACCCCGCTTGAGTGGACCTTTCCCGAATACGCCTCCCAAAGATGCAGGGAGATAATGGGGGAGATAAGGGAGATATATTGCAAACAGGTCAAGTTATTTTAAACTGAAAACTGAAATATCAAAATATAAAATGCCTTTCTTGCGGCAAGGGTTGTTTTGTGTTCGTGTTAACTTGCAAATTGCAAATTCCAAATTGTAAATTGTCTTCACTTGAGGTTGGCCGGGGCAGGCAGCGGAGAAATTTCGCCGATTTACATCGGCGGCGAGCCCGGTCATCCGGAGACTCGTGAATATGCGCGATTAGGCTTGCGCGGGTTTTGGGGCGGCAACTCTTAAGCAGGGCACAGGTGTTTGGTATGGCGTTGAATAGCGCACAGCACAGACGCGCCCTGAGTTCTCGACGAAATTTTCCACTGCCAGCCCCGCCCTGCGATAGTATACGTTAGGGCGAAACTTATTTAGCAACCTGCAAAAAGCAAGGATTGAATAACGGGATGATTATTAGTGTTTGTCTGGTTTAACGTAGGCGCGGACTTCAGTCCGCGGTATTTGAGTGTGACGGGCGGTATTTGAAAGGCGCGCGAACTGAAGTTCGCGGCTACAAGGACGGCAGCAAAGACGGGAAGAACTGAAGGCTAAATCATACGTTGTGCTCTTAATATGAATAAGAATTAAGAATAGCAAATAGTTATTAGTGTTTAATGCAAATGGAAATTGTAAATAGTTTTACCCGCTGCCCTCCCCGTCCTGCGTCAGTGCGTGTTGGGGCAAAGGTTGTTTAGCAACCGGTAAAAAACGAGGATGTAATGTGATGAGCTGTTTTTGTAGGGGCATCGTTGCCAACTCCGCCATAGCAGCGAATGCTGCGTCGGCCGGGCCTGCGCTGTCCGCGGGGTTTGGGTTTGGTGTTAACTTGCAACTTGCAAATTGTAAATTGCTTTTCACATCCTCCTTCTCTTGCAACTATGCCCCAAATATACTATAATAACAGAGGCGTAAATAAACAAAAGAGGCGGACATAACGTTGAATGATTTTATCAAAAAACTTGTTGATTTCAGGATAACTGCCCGCGAGGCGGCTTTTCTTGTTCTGCTGCCGGCTTTATCTTCCGCGGCAGCGGCTTTTATGGTATCTGTTTATCTTGCCGCGGGCGCGGGGCAGGCGGTGGTTGTGATTATTTCCGGGTTTCTTATCGGCGCTGCAGCGGGTTTTGGCGCGGCTCATCATGTGGACCACAAGGTAAGGGCTGATGAGAAGCTGCTAAAAGAAAACGCGGGCCGGCCCGCTGATGTCCGGTTCAGTTTTTATATCACATCCGCGGCAGCGCGCCTGGCTGTTGGAGCTTGCGAGGAGATGCGGACGGACGCGCATAAAAAGCTTTCGGCTGTGAAGAGTTCGGTGCTTGACATTAACAGCAGGATAACAACGGCCGCCGTGGAAAATGAGGCGCTGGTAAAGCGGATGAAGGAAGCGGGCCTGGAGATAAAAGCCAATTCCGAGAATGTAAGAAAGGTCACAACCATAGTCAACAACCTCTCTGTAGCGCTTAAAAGGGTTATTGAGGATGTAAAAGCCATATCGGAAAAGACAAAGACGGCATTCGGCGTGGCAAAGACAGGGACAAAGACGACCGGAGCGCAGATAGCGGCTATGGGAAGCATCAGGAGCGCGGTAACGGAATCGGCTGATGTCATAAACAGGCTCCAGGTCAACTCAAAAGAGACCAAAAAGATAGTGTCGTCAATAGCCGAGATTGCCAAAAAGACGAACCTGCTCTCGCTTAACGCGGGCATTGAGGCTGCGCGGGCGGGCGAGGCCGGAAAGAGCTTTGCTGTCGTGGCGCAGCAGGTGCGCGAGCTTGCGGAGGCGGCTACTGCGGCCACAAGGGATATGTCCCGGTTTTTAACGGGGACAGAGGAGCTCGCGAAGGAAGCCGTGAATGTGATAAAAGGGCAGAGCCGGATAGAGGACGCGGTTTCTGTGGTGTACGAGGCAAGCGATTATTTCATGAACATTGTCAACAGCTTGAGCGAGATAGCAAAAATGCTGGCGGATATTTATTCGGCCGCGGAAGAGTATAAAACCGACAATGACCTTCTTATCATACTGTCGGGCAGGATAAACTCAAGGCTCGCGGAGATAACGTCCGCGATTAATAATGTATTTGACAGTGTCAGGCAATCAATGTATATTATGGACGAAATATCCGCCGGGGTGTGTCAAATAAACAAAGACGCAGGCGGCTAAAAAGGAGGTTTTATATGGCTGAGGGAGAGTTATATGTGGAAAGGCGCAGGCACAAGCGTATTGACAGGAAGTTCAGCGTTAACTATAAAATCATCAATGCGGAAGACGAGGCGCAGGAAATAAGAAAAAGTGCCGTGCGAAAGCAGGGACTGAGCTCAGATATAAGCCTGGGCGGAATAAAGGTTGAAGGCGAGATGGCCGGCGCCAAAGGGGATATAATAAGAATAGAGGTTGTAATAGAGGAACAGCCCGAGCCTGTAACCACATTTGCCGAGGTCAAATGGGTGAGGGAAGAAAACGGCAGCAGGTCATTCGGCCTTGAGTTTCTTATACTCCGGGAAGCCGACAAGGAAAAGATAGAAAAGCTTCTGGGGGAATAAAAACAACTTAAATTAGTACGATTTATCAGTTTTTAGTTTAATCTATCCTTCAATATTCATCCGTTTAATCCTTTTGACATACTTTAATTTTTTTGTTATTATTAAAAAGGACGTTTTACACTTAAAAACCTGATATTGAGAAAACGGATGAATGATGATAATTATCATCAGTGAAGAAAGGGGCTGCAGATGAAAGGCAGAAATATCTTCGTTTTAATGTTGTTTTTAATCGTTTTTCTGTTCTCCGGGTGCATTGGCGGCCAGGATGAGGAACAGATGAATATAGAGCTTAACATAAGCGGGGGAGCTGAACTCGCGGAGCTTGAAAACCTTCAAAAGCTTGTTAAAGAACAGAAAAGCCAGCTGAACCAGCTTGAAAAACAGCTTGCGACAAAGAAAACTTCCGGTTCAAAGGCTGAAATTCAGGCACTGCAGAAGCAGATATCAAAACAAAAAAGCGCGGTTGTTGAGGCATCCAAGAAGGTTGAGACCGTATCGACGGCAAAGGGGCAGAATGTATCAGCCATGTTCAGGGGCGTGCCCAGCCATAATTTTTACCAGGGGTTTAATATACTCCCGCCGCTTGATTTTAAATGGAGATACAGGGCGGGCGCGGGTTTTGACGCTTCCCCCATATTAAGCAGGGAGCACATCTATATTGGCGGGCTGGATAATAATTTCTACGCGCTGAGCAAAGCCACGGGACAGCCTGTCTGGAAATTTCCGGCAGGCGGAGCCATTACATCAACAGCGGCTTTGTACGGCGGAGTCCTTTATTTCGGGACAGAAGCGGGCGCGGTAATTGCGCTTGAGGCCGCGAAAGGCAGGCAGGTGTGGAGAAAAAATGTAGGCGGCCCGGTAAAACTCTCGTCCCCGGCGGTTTTTGGAAAATTTGTATATGTGGGATGCATGGATAACAAGTTTTATGCCCTTGACAGGGGGACAGGCAATATAGTGTGGGAGCACACCACGATGATGCCCATCGCCTCATCGCCTGTTGTGGCGAACGGCATGGTGTATGTTGCCTCGCTTGACAGGACAATGTACGCGCTTGACCTTGAGACAGGAAAGGTGCAGTGGACCTTTCAGGCGGGCAACGCCATAAGCTCAAGCCCTGCCGAGGACTCGGGAACGCTTTATTTCGGGTCTGACGACAAAAAGGTTTACGCCCTTGACTCGGTAAGCGGGGGAGTGAAGTGGTCGTTTTCAACTGAAGCATGGGTGGCTTCCTCGCCTGTCATTAAAGACGGCGTGCTTTATATCGGCTCGAATGACAGGAGAATATACGCGCTTAACACTCAAAACGGAAGGCTCTTGTGGAGAGTGGATACTGACGGAAGGGTGCTTTCTGTGCCGTTTGTTGCCAATGACATGCTTTATGCCACTGCGGGAAAGCAGGTGCTGGCAATAGATATTAAAACAGGCTCTGTTAAATGGGAGCAAAAATATGATTATACGATAAAATCCTCAATGACCGGAGAGGACGGTATTGTTTACTTTGCCGACGCCGACTCCTCGGTGTTCGCGCTTGAATCAGTGGCTAAATAAAAAGGGGCCCGCTAAAACAAAATGAGACGCAGAAAAGTAAAGGTGAGCTTAAAGGTAAAAATTACGGCGCTTATTTTCGGGCTTGTTATACTGACGATGGCGGCTGTCTTTACATATACAATAAACATGAATATTACAATGATGCAAAACGAGATAGGCAGGAACGCGAGGAAGGTGGCCGAGTCGCTCTCGGCTTTGAGGCTTGTGACCTCGTGGAAGTCTGATGAGGTAAACTGGGCCGTTTATGACAAATACATGGAGATACTGGCAAGGCTCGACCGGAATATCGTAATGATGGCTGTGGTTGACGAGAAGAAGGCGGTGAAGGCCCACGCCATAAATTATGACATGCTGAAGAAGGATTTTAAAGAACTGGAGGTTCCCGGGGACAAAAAGGGGTTCATTGACGTGTTGTCCGATACAAACCTGAAAGATACGCTCAAAGTCACAATGCCCATTCAGATACAGGGCGCGAGTTTTGCCGGCGTTGTAATAAAATTTTCCAAGAAAAGTTATATTAACAGAATGAATATAATGATTCTTAACATGATAATTCTGACCATCGTTCTTCTCGGCGCGGGTTTCGCGGGAGCGTGGACGCTGGCGAGGCTGATTACCTCAAATTTCGGAATAATAGCAGCGGGGATGCGCAAAGTCGCGGAAGGCGACCTGCATGTCGAGGTGAATGTAAAGACAAATGACGAGGTCGGCGTGCTTGCGGATGACTTCAACAGGATGATAATTGAACTGCGCGAAAAGGTGAGGATAAAGGACGCCTTTGAGACGGTTGCTGACGGGCTTAAAGACATGGACGGGCTGAAAAACGCCTACAAGGTGCTCACATATCAGGAGATGACGGACAAAATAACCAGGGGATACGCGCCTCCTCCTTCGGCCGACGCTGTAAACGCGGTCTTTGTTTTTATCGATACTTCGTCATTCATGTCTTTTACCTTTGAACTCTTAAGCGAGGAGATGAAGGGGCTCATAGAAAAATTCATTGAGAAGATAGCGCTGACAGCGCTTGAGTACCGGGGCGCTGTTTTAAAGGTGACCGGGGATTATGTGCTGCTGAGTTTCGGGTACCCGTTCAAGCACGAGGATGACCTGAAAAGGGCTTTTATATCGACAGTGGAGATAAGAAAAGAAATTGTGTCAATGGTAAAGGGAAAGCTGGCAATGGGTTATGAGATTGACGATTTCAGGATTAATTTTATAATGCTGAACGGCTCCATATCAAAGAGCTTTACGGACAAAGAGTCGGGGGAAAAATACAAGGCGGCCCTTGATTACCTTAATTTTGCCGCCAAGTACGGGGAAAAGAAGAAATACACGACAGATGTTTATTCTTCAAGGGAAATCGCGGCGGGGATAGATAACCTTGCCGTGTTTGAGCCTGTTGATACCGTCACCATGCCGGACGGTTCGGGTTTTGAGCTCTTAAAGCTCAAAGCCACCAAGTTTTAAGAGGAGCGATAGTATGGCCGAGAAAAAGCTTAACTACTACGAGATACTGGAGATTTACCCGGCGGCAACGCAGGAGGAGATTGACAGCGCCTTCAGGCTGATGCTTTATAAATACCATCCTGACCATAATCCGGACAAGCCCGACTGGGCGCACGAGCGCACGTCACAGGCTGTGGAGGCGTATAAAATACTCTCGGACCCCATGAGGAGGAAGATATACAATTTTATAATAGCGGCCTCTCTTAAAACCGCTGTGCCTGAGCGCAGTTTCGGCATATTTAACATGGGCGACAAGAAAAAGTACGAGGGTTCGGCAATATTGTTTAAGGAAGGCGTCTCCCTTTTTGACACGAATAAGGCGGAAGCGCTTACAAGGTTTCAGCAGGCTTACGGGGCTTTTAAAATGGCGGAAACCGTGTATAATATGGGTGTGATATATACGCTTATCAACAAGCTTTCTGAGGCGCTGCACGCTTTCAGGGAAGCGGCAAAGCTGGAGCCGAAAAACACGCAGTACGCCCGCATCGTTGATAAGTGCCAGGAGTTGATGAGGGAACTGGACAAGGCGCGCGGCAGCCGGTGACACTAAAAAATTAAGGAGCTCTGATGGCAAAGATAATAGGAATAGACCTCGGGACAACCAATTCGTGCATGGGCATTATGGAGGACCGCAGGCTGCTTGTAATACCGAACGACGAGGGGTTCAGGACCACCCCGTCTGTCGTGGCTTTTACAAAAGAGGGCGGGCTTCTTGTGGGAAACGCGGCAAAGCGGCAGCAGGTCATGAACCCCGAGAATACAATCTTTTCCGTCAAGAGGTTTATGGGGCGGAAATTCAACGACAAGGTTGTCGCCAATGACATTAAACTTCTGCCATACAAGCTGTCTCCCGCGCCCAACGGCGACCTTAGAATAGAGGTTTTTGGAAGGGCCTATTCCCCGCCGGAGATTTCCGCGCTTATACTTATGAAGCTCAGAAAAGACGCGGAAGCTTATCTTAACGAGCCGGTTGACAAGGCGGTTGTGACGGTCCCCGCCTATTTTAATGACTCGCAGCGCCAGGCCACGAAAGACGCGGGAAAAATCGCGGGGCTCGACATTGTGAGGATAATAAACGAGCCTACAGCGGCAGCGCTCGCGGCCGGGTTTGATTCCAAAACAAAGATGAAAGTGGCAATTTATGACCTCGGCGGCGGCACGTTTGACGTCTCCATACTGAAACTGGGGCAGGGAATATTTGAGGTGATGTCAACAAGCGGCGACACGCATCTTGGCGGAGATGATTTTGACCAGGCAGTGATTGACTGGCTCGTTGCCGAGTTTTATAAAACCGACGGGATTGACCTGCGCGGCGACAGAGTAGCGCTTCAAAGGCTCAAAGACGCGGCTGAAAAGGCCAAGATTAACCTCTCAACCCTTGAGTCGGTCGAGATAACACTGCAGTTTATAGCGGTTACAAAGGAGGGGCCAAAGCATCTCCAGGCTGTTTTGACAAGGAGCAAGCTTGAGGAACTCACACGGGCAATAGCGGAGTCCACGGCAATTCCATGCGAAAAGGCCCTCGTTGACGCGGGCTTAAGGCCATCGGAAGTTGATGAAGTTGTGCTTGTGGGCGGACAGACAAAGATGCCGCTCGTGAGGGAAGTGGTAAAAAAAATGTTCAGGAAAGAGCCTTATCTTGGATTAAATCCGGACGAGGCAGTCGCGGCGGGCGCGGCTCATCAGGGTTCGGTCTTAAAAGGGGACATAAGGGACATACTGCTTCTTGACGTAACGCCGTTTTCCCTGGGAATAAGGACAGAGGGCGGCATATTCTCAAAGATAATAGAAAAAAACTCCTCGATCCCCACAAGAAAATCCGAGATTTACACCACCACAAAGGATGACCAGTCATTTGTACGCATAGAGGTTTTTCAGGGGGAAAAACCGATGGCAACGGACAACAAGGCAATAGGGACCTTTGAGCTTGTCGGCATACCGCCCGCAAAAAAGGGCGCGCCGAAAATTGAGGTTATGTTTGATATTGACGCCAACGGAATAATAAAGGTGTCCGCGAAGGACCAGGCCACAGGCAAGGAGCAGGCGATTAAAATCACGCCCGACTCTGGCCTTACAACCGGCGAAGTTGACACGATGAAAAATGATATAGGGAAGGACTTTGCCGATAAAATATCAAAAGGCGCGGCTGGCGCCGCGAAGCAGGAGTATAAAGCCGCGCCCGGAGCAGGCGCATCCGACGAAGGGCTTCCCGGGGAAGCGTCTTCGGAGCAGGGGAAAAAGAGGTCCATTTTTGATATTTTCAAAAAGAAGGAAGGTTAAAAAATGAGCAAACAAAAAAATATGCTTATCGGCGAGATGCTTGTTGAAGAGGGCATAATCACAAAAGAGCAGTTAAAAGACGCCCTTGAGGACCAGAAACGGACAGGTGAAAAGATAGGGCAGGTGCTTATAAGGATGGGTTACATCTCAAAGGAGATTTTATGGACGTTTTTAGGCTATCAGATGGGCGTGCCTTATATAAACCTTGACGAGATACCCGATATAAAACAGGATATGTTAAGGCTGCTGCCGGAGCAGCTTATGCGCTCCGAAAAGCTCATACCCGTTAACAAGCAGGGGAAGGTCCTGACTGTCGCGATGACTGACCCGCTCAATTTTCTTGTGGTAGATGACCTTAAGGCAACGACGCGGTGTGAGGTTGACGCGAGGCTCTCGCCCGAAGAGGACATTGTAAAGATGATTAACAAGTACCTTGGCTTTAAGGAGGCTGATACGGGCGAGATAGCAAAGTCAAGGGTTGACGCTCTTGACGATATACTCGCGGCGCCCATAAAATCAAGGCAGGAAGAGCCGGGGCTGACCATAACAAGGTCGCCTTACGGCGGTGATGTGAAAAAAAGGGAAGAGCCTCCGCCGCCGCCTCCTGCTTACTCTGAGCCGGCGCCAAGGGCCGAGCCTGCTTACGCGCCGCCGCCGCCGCCTCCTCCTCCGGTAAGGGAACCCGAACCTCAGCATACGGCGCAGGCTGTAATGGCGCAGGACACGCCGGTCAATACATTTTTAACAACGCTTCTTGCCGAGGCTTATGACTCAAACGCGACCGATATTCACGTGGAGCCGCTCTCGGACAAATGCAGGATAAGAAAAAGGCTTGACGGCACGCTTTATGAGCTTGAGTCGCCGCCAAAGACATTATACAACGGGATGCTCAACAAGATAAAGGAACTGGCGCAGATGAACACGGCTGAGAAGAACACCCCGCAGGAGTCAAAACTGAAAATAAGGGTATCGGGCAGGGAGATAAATATGTCAGTCTATACCTTTCCGACGCTTTTTGGAGAGAAGATTGTCCTGAGAATTGTCCGCGCTGAGAATACCATAATCCTGCTCGCGAATACGGGGATGGAAGAGAGCGTGCTTGAGGCATATAAAAAGGTATTGAAGCAGCCGCACGGGCTTATACTTATCGCCGGGCCTACGAACAGCGGCAAGGCGACAACAATGTATTCCTCTCTCAATGAGATTAATACGCCCGCGGTAAACATATTTTCCGTGGAGGATACTTCGGTAAATTACCTGCTGCCCGGCATCAACCAGACAAAGGTGAGCAGAAAGAGTTTTGGACAGGCAATCAGGATGCTCGGAGAGCAGGACTGCGATGTCCTTGCTGTGAGCGACATGGCCGGAAAAGAGACGGCAGAGGCCGCTTTTGACACAATAGCGGGAGGCCACCTTGTGATATCAAATATAAGGGCAGGAGACCCGTTTCAGGCCCTCCAGACAATAATTAATTTCGGAATAGAGCCCTATGTGGTTTATTCAAATACCTCGGCTGTGCTGGCGCAGCGGCTTGTGCGTAAAATATGCGGAAAATGCAGGCAGCAATATGAGGCGCCTGACGACATAGTGAAAATGCTGGGAGGCGCCGCCAATAAAGTGACGCTGTATAAGGGCGCGGGCTGTGACGCCTGCTCAAGGACGGGTTACAGCGGAAGGACGGCTGTTTATGAGCTGATACCTATGTCGGAAAAAATAAGGGAGATGCTGCTGGCAGGGGATTCACTTAAAAAAATAAGGGATGAGAACAAAAAATCAGCAGGGCTGTCCACGTTAAAGGAATCCGCGCTTATGAAAGCAATACAGGGGACGACTACAATAGAAGAGTATATGAAGATATAGGCAAAAAAAACAAACTTGATTCAGGAGCACATAATGAAAAAAACAGCGGTATTGTTGTTTTGCATCTCCTTGAGCGCGGGTATTTCCGCGGCGGAGCTGAGGGATTTTGCAATAATTCTCGGCGGCGCGTCTTCCATACAGGCGGGAACGTATGTGCCGGTCACAATAGCCGCTTATGATACCGACGGCAATATAAAAACCGATTATACGGGGCCCGCAGCGCTTGGTTCGGCGTCAGGCGGGATTTATGTGGCGGAAACAGGGGGCGCTTCAACAGGCACATTTGACAACGACATAATACTTGGGCCGGGGTACTGGACAGGAAATGTCCGGTTCAGCGCGGCGGGCAGCCCTGTTACTCTTGTATGTGAGGACGCCGGCGGCGCGACAGGCACGGCTGAAAAAACAGTCACGCCCGGGCCTTACTCCAAACTGCTTTTTACTGTGGAGGGAATGGAACATGCGCCTGGGACTGCTGAAGGATACACGGGCACGCCCGTGGAACAGGTTATAGGCGTGCCGTTCAGCGTGACAGTATTGGCGTGCGACAGCTGGAATAATATGATTGAGACAATACCAAATCCGCTTTCAGCGAGGATTTATGCGGGCCCGTCTGACAGGGAGACTGTTGTGCCCGCGAGCTTTGACTTCTACGCCGAATCCTCTGCGTCGGCCCTGTTTACAATGACAATAAACTCGGCGCCGTCAAGCCCGATAACATACAGCCTGACAGCCGAGGACATTACAGGAGGGGGAAGCAAATTTTTTAAGGATGTGCTTTTTCTTAACCTTACAGATTTCTATATCAGCGCAGCGGCGCCGCAGGTGATTACAGCAGGGCAGCCAATGGCAATAACCGTAAATGTCTCGCACTTTCCGCCGCCGGATTTGACACTGGCTGAGGAGTTTACGCTCGAGACGATTGAGATAAAGGCTGTCACCGAGCCGGACAGGGCAGACGCGAACCCGCCGCTATGTACGGTGGATTTGGTCTCATATCCTCTTCCGCAGATAGCTGCAATTGACGGAAGGGCGGTATTCACGGGGCTGAACCTTACATACACAAAAACAGGCACAATAAGGATAAGGCCGAGGAACCTGGGGCCCACGGCCATGATAAACGCGAATAATAACAACAGGGACTCAAATTATATTACGGTTATCGCTGACTCGCCGGACAGCTTTACATATACGCAGTCAGCTGAGCGGTTAAGCAAGGGGGAGCAGGCTTCGTTTACTGTCACGGTTTTTGACAGGTTTTACAATCCTGTATCGGGCACTGCCGTGGTTTTCGCGGTTACTGAGGGCATGGGCACGTTGAATGTAACATCAACAGCCACGGATGTTTACGGAAGGGCGGTTTCGGTATTTACCGCGCCACAGGCAAACTGCAGCAGTATTGTGCAGGCGTATGTCAGCGAGCTCTCCGAATACGCGGAGAGGACGGTCATAACAACTCTTACCGAGAAATTCGAGAACTGGCCCAACCCGTTTATCGCGGGAAGGCAAGAGACCTCAATTCACTACGCGCTTGACGAGGACAGCGCGGTGAAGCTGCGCCTCTACTCAATGTTCGGCAGGCTTGTCTGGTCAAAGGATATACCCAAAGGCCACATTGAAGCAGGCGACAATCAGGGCGTGGCAGGCGGCAATACAGTCAGGTGGAACGGCATGGGCGACCTGGGCATAACAGTGGGCGCGGGGCTCTATGTGCTTAAACTTGAGATAAAAGACTCAAAAGGCACAAGGGTGCTGTCGAGAAAGATAGCGGTAGCTAAGTAAAGATATAAAGGGTAATCAACGTAGAAAATTTTCATCTTCAAACGACGCTAAACCGCAAAACTATTGTTTTAAAAATAAGCAAATTTGTTCCGTCTGACAAAAACAATCTGTAGTTGGCCTTCTTTTTTTATTGACTGTACATAAGTCAGTAGATATAATTATTACGGTAAAACGTTATACTGTAACTGGTAATAAACATTTTCAAGGAGGGTATAAGATTATTCAAAAAATTGTACGTCATTTAGTATGTTCGTTGCAGGCATAATAGGGAAATAAACCAATTGAGGAGGGTTACTGCATAATGAAGGCGATTAAACGGGCGGGTTACACTTTATTTGTTTTGTTGTTTTTTTATTCATCTATAATTGCAGCGGCTTATGTCAGGAATGTTGAGGTTGCGGGACAGTGTTATACAGCCGGACAGTTGTTGACGGTTTCGTTTGAAGTGCGAACTGCGAATGCCTGGCAGAATATTTATGGCGATATTCTCTTCTCTGATAATCCTGCGGCTGAATATACTGATGACGCTGTATGGTGCAGGCATCCGGTGAGCGGCGTTGAGGGGCCGCAGGACCCGCCGGTTAATACCGGGCACGATGGCGGATTTGTTGCAGCACAGGGCAGTGATGTTAATGTATGGCATAAGAGAAGTTATGTTGTTAAGGCGCCTCAGGGTATCACGGGCCCGAGATATATTATAGTGAATGTAGCGGAAAACTATATGCAGCTTTGGAACTGGGGGCATCATATTGAAAGCAGCGCCTTTAATATAACTTCACAATGCCAGACAACGCCTATTTTCACTCCTACTGTCGACGCAAATATTTATATATGCGAGGTGATTACGGTATACGGACGCGAGAATTGCCCTCAACAGGATACGCAGGAGGAATATTCAAAAGCGGTAAAAGTTTCTTCGATTCCGGGTGATACTTATCGGATTAGGTTGATAGAGGACACGTGTATTAATTATGGCGTTACATATGGAGAAACTGAAGGATACATGAATTTATATG
>DSBP01000276.1 GCA_011049465.1 bacterium
GAGGCGCCCTGTCAACGAAATTTTTCGGCGGGTTCGCTTATACGCAGGGGGCCTTTGCCACATTTCTTGAGGCGGGTTATAAAATAGCATCCATATCGCCGGTTACGGCAAACAATTCACTTGGCGGCAGCGGGACATATAAAAATGCTGATGATACGGACGCTGCATTTAATTTCGGAGGGCCATATATCCTTGTCCATGCTGTGATTACATTCGGGGGAAGAAGCCCTGACAGTGCAAAACTGAGGGAAGAAGCGAAGCGAATAGAGAACGAACAGCAGGCTGAGGCCGCAAGCATGGCAGGAGAGGCGGAAAAAACAGAGGAGGAAAGCGGGTATGAGAGTGAAGCAAAAGAAAGAGAAGAGCCTGCGGAGTCTTTTTCACCGCGTGCTGAAACACAAAGCACTGGCGCGTCAGGCATAATAATTGACGAGGATGATTCCGATACAGAAGGCATAATAATAATATCGCCGGGAGAGACAGGGCTTGCCCAGCTCGAACGATTCATATCAAGGATGCCTGCGCCTGAGAGCCGGGATTTATATGACTATGAGGATGAGCGGGCTGACGGTCCTGTGATAAAGTTTGATTACGACGCGCCTGAGAGCGGCATTATTATTGTGGAAGCTGCTGACGACATAAAGGTTCAGAGAACGGGCTACGTCATGGTTGAGCGGGGCGGTTTTATTTCAAAAACCTTCAAAGAGGACGGATACATATATACGCTTGAAAACAGGCAGATATTAAGCGTACCTGACAGGGTTTTTATGAAAATAACGGTCGGCAGGGCCGTTAACCCGGGCAGAGAATTTGTTGTTTATGAAGACAACGAAACAGTAATAAACAAAATGACCGGAGAGAGCATGGGGCAGCTGATAAATATCGCGGGAGTGGTAACTGTATTGGAGCATGTTGAGGATAATATTTACAGCGTAAGGATTAAAAGGAATTATGAAATAATAAGGAATAATTACAAGGTAAAAGAAAGAAACGAAATAAGAAAACATCATCAGGAACTTACAAAGCGGACGGAGAAAAAAGAGCTTAAAACTGACGCTTTTATAGTTAAGGTAAAAGAGAATAAAATGAAAGGAAATATCAAAGATGTTGTTTATATGGACGCGGGAACGGCAAAAGGCGTTCTTCCCGGAACAAGGCTGAACATTTTCAGGAGCGCGGGGGAAACCGGAGGGGCCGGCACGGAAAAGCAATACAGGATTGGCTCGCTTCTTGTTGTAAATGCCGTGCAGAATTCCTCTGTCGGGGTGATTATCAGCCAGACAGAGCCCATAAAAGAAGGCGATAGGGTTAAAACACCGGCGGCAGGGAAAAGATAAATGAGAAAAAGTTTCATCAAACAGGAGGCTCTGATAAAATGATGCGAAGGCACCATGCTGTGCTTGTTATCCTGGGCGCGGCGATTGTTATTGCGGCAATTAATCCCTTCGGGCTGCAGCAGGGGCTGTTTGTGATTATAGCGGCACTTTTAGTGTGCTGCGCGGGTTTTTTATACGGATGGGTAAACGGGGTATTAATGGCGGTTTTATTCGGTTTTACCAAATATTCGTTTGCCGCGCAGCCTGATGTTATAAGCTTAATCCTGAACTCTGCTTTTCTTTCTTTTCTCGGGGTTTTTTCCTCAATGGCAAGGGGAGCGGGAAAAAAAGAGAGGACAAAAAGGGAACGCGAGAACGACAGGCTGTTTGTAAATAAAATAATAAATTCAATGATGGCGGCGCATGAAATGCTTTACGAGGTGCGGTCCGGAATAAACAGGGAAACGATGCTGAGAATATTCGGAACAAACCTGTCGAACCTTCTTGACGCCAGGGATGTTTTCATCTATAAAAAAAACGGGGAGCGGTTTGAGCTTGATTTCTGCGCGGGCATGAAAAAGATTAAACCGTCAGTGTCTCTTTCGGCGCAGGCGGTGAAAGGGGCCCTTGCGAGAAGCATAAGCGCCTCCGGTTTTCCTGAATTTTCGGATGAAAAGAACGGATTCCTGCTGTTGTTAAGCGCGGGAGAGGAAAACGGGACAGGAGAGCTGGCGGTCATCTGCCGGGAAAAGCCTTTTGAGTACAGCGATATTTATATGGCCGAGTTTTTTACGGCGCAGGTTTTTATGATTGTTGAGAATAACAGGCTGTTTGAGGAGATAAAAATAAATTATGAAAGTCTGGTGCAGGCGCTTTCGCTTGCCATAGACACAAAGGACCATGAAACGCACGGCCACTCACTGGAAACAATGTGCTACGCTGTTAAGATAGCCGAAAAGCTGGGGCTTCCGCGCGAGGAACAGGAGAGGATAAAATACGCATCATTGCTTCACGACATCGGAAAAATAAACATAAGCTCAAAGATTTTAAACAAACCCGGACCCCTTACTGACAGGGAATATGACAGAATAAAAAAACACCCGGAAGAAGGGGTGTCGATACTTAAGAAACTCAATATATTCTCAAGTATACTGCCCATAATAAGCCATCATCACGAGCATATGGACGGAAAAGGTTATCCCTTTAAGGCAACCGGAGAAGAGATACCGCTTGGTGCGAGAATCTGCGCCATAGCTGACGCTTATTCGGTTATGAGGTCTGACAGGCCTTACAGAAAAGCGATGCCAAAAGAGGCGGCTGTTGAGGAGCTCAAACGGTGCGCGGGCAGCCAGTTTGACAGCAGGCTTGTGGATGTTTTTCTTGAAATAATAGGAGATGAAGAACAGGAAGGCTTCGCCGCAGAAAAAATGGATGAAGGAAAAATCAGGATGGCCAACTGAATGGAACAGGCATTGGCCCTTAATATGTTAAAGGACCAGATACACAGGGACAGAAATCTTGACGTTAATCAATATAAGGAGAATTACCTGAAACGGCGGCTGGCAGTAAGAATGAGGGCGCTGCAGATTGAAAAATACGAGGATTACTGCAGGTATCTTCTTGAAAATGACAGCGAATACGCTGTGCTTCTTGACAAGCTCACGATAAATGTAACCCAGTTTTTCAGGGATGAAGAGATGTTTGAGGTTTTTGAGTCCGAAATCCTTCCCAATATGCTGAAGGAGGGAAAGGGTTTTAAAATATGGAGCGCGGGATGTTCGACAGGCGAGGAGCCGTACTCAATAGCGGTTTCAATAGAAGAGAGCGCGGAAAAGGCAGGCTTAAGCCGGCCCGAGTATCTGATATACGCGACTGACATAGATTCAAAGGCGCTTTATTCGGCTGTAGCAGGGTCATATAAGGGGCGCACCCTTGATAATGTAAAACAGGCAAGGAAGGAAAAATATTTCAGTGTGAACGGAGAGGAATTTACCGTTAAGGAAACACTGAAGGAACGCATAAAATTTATTAAGTTCAACCTGATGGAGCCGTATAAAAGAGGATTTTTTGAGGTTGTTTTCTGCAGAAACGTGATAATATATTTTACAAAAGAACTTCAGAAAAGAGTAATGGAGCATTTTTATGATTCCCTGAAAGAAGGAGGCGTGCTGATTCTGGGAAAGACAGAGACAATGCTTCAGGAGTTCAGGGAAAAGTTTGAGTGTGTTAACCTGAAAGAAAGAATGTTCAGAAAGAGGGCTTGAATAATGGAGACAGTGCAGGACCACATTAACCTGGGCACGGCATTCGCGATGTCGAAAAATTACGCTCAGGCCATAAAAGAGTTTGAAAAAGCCCTGGCCATAAACCCGGAGGACGCCGAGGTCTATGGGCATCTTGGAAACGCACATTTAGGAAAGGGAGACTATCAAAAGGCGGCGGGTTTCTTCGAAAAAGCGCTTAAGATAAACCCGGTTAATGTAAGTGTAATAATGAAGCTCGGAAGGCTTTATTCCAATATGGGGAAGCCCGAAAAAGCTCTTGAGGAATTTTTGAGGGCAGCGGAAATAAATCCCGCTGACTTAACGCTTAAACACGCTCTTGGCGATATTTATGTCAAACTTGAAAAATATCAGGAGGCTGAGAAGGAATACAGGGCCATTCTTGAAAAGGAACCGGCCAATGTGGAGGTGATATTCAAGACCGGCTATGTATATGAAACGCAGAAGAAGTTTAACGAGGCTGCGGATCAGTACCTTCAGATACTGAAAATTAACGCCAGGTGGCCGGGAATAAACTCAATGCTCGGCAATCTTTACAGGCACATGAAAGACTATGAAAAGGCAATAGAACATTATGACAAGGCAATCAAGCTTAATCCAAAAGAGGCGGGCGTCGCGTATAATCTCGGGGTGCTTTATTACGAAAAAGGAAATTATGAAAGGGCCCTTGAGGAACTGACAAGGGCAAAGGACAATAAGTTTAAAAACCCCGATATTTACAGCCTGACCGCGGAGATATTGTCAAAGCTCGGAAAAAAAGACGAGGCCATGCAGGAATATAAAACAGCCGCAGGGATGGGAGGCGGGGACGCCGAGTCGCATAAGGCTATGGGTTTTATTTATTTTGAGGAGGGCAACCTTGATGAGGCTGTAAAGGAGTACGCGCTGGCGCTTAAAGAAAAAAAAGACGACGGGTCAATATACGAGGCGCTGGGGCATATTCACTATAAAAAAATAGATTATGTCAAGGCGAAGGAAAGTTTTGAGAAGGCAGTCGGGTTTGGAAGGGAAAGCGGGGATGTTTATTACAAGCTGGGAAATATCGCCATGAAGGAAAACAACATTCAAAAAGCAAAAGAATGCTGGGAAAAATCACTAAAACTCAGTCCTGAAAACGATATAGTCAAAAAAAACCTCAAGCTTTTAAGCGGGGGCGCGTGAGGCGGTTCTTGTGGAAATCATAAAAAAGCAGGAAAAGAGCCTTGGAGAGCTGCTGCTGAAGGCCGGTTTTATAAATAACGAGCAGCTCCGGGCGGCGCTGGCAGAACAGGCCGGAGAAAAAGAACCCCTTGGAAAAATACTTGTGCGGCACGGTTATGTCAGGGAAGAGGATATAATAAATGTATTAAAGGGTCTATTAGTGGTGGTTTTTCAGGCAGGGGGGGAGTTTTTCGGGCTTGAAGTTGTCTTCGCGGGAGAGATACTGCATAATAAAAAGATAACACCGCTGCCGGCCATGCCGCCAAACCTGCTCGGAGTCGTGAGCCTGAGGGAAAAAGTAGTTCCGGTATTCAGCCTTAATATGATTGTGTTCGGGGAAAAGGATAAATTTACGGACGAGACAAAAGTGATAGTCATTGAGAAAAAGGGTAAAACCGCGGGAGTTTTGGCGGACAAGGTCCTATCCGTTAAAAATTTCAGTTCAAAGGACCTTTTTGAAACTTCTAAAAATTCATCCTATGAGGCAAAACCCTATGTGGCGGGAGTCATAAAGGATGCGCACGGGATAATAACCCTTCTTAATCCCGATGTATTGCTTGAAGGCGGGCGTTGATGGCCGTCATAAAAGACAAGGCAGTGCCGGAAAAAAATGAAGGCAGCAGCGCTACGGGAAAAAACAACCTGGGTGTTTATTACTACTCAAAGGGAATGTATCAGGAGGCCATAGAAGCGTTCAAGGCCGCGCTTTCCATAAACCCGGGCTACCTCCAGGCGCAGAATAATTTAAAGGCGGTCAATAAACAGACGGGAATATACGACCGCGCAATACAGGCTTACAGGAAGATAGTACAGATGAGGTCGGACGACCCCGAGGCGCATTACAACCTGGGGCACTCCCTTTCATATACGGGTGATTATAAAAACGCGGTGGTTTCTCTCACGCGGGCGCTGGAGCTGAATCCGGAGCATCTTCTCGCGAGAAATCTCCTCGGTATAATACACAAGAACACGGGAAATTATGACCTTGCTGAAAGCCAAATCAGGGAAGCGCTTGAAAAGTACCCGAAATACGCGGAGCTCAGGAATAATCTCGGAGAGATTCTATACAAAAAAGGGATGTATGATGAGGCCGAGGCGCAGCTTAAAGAAGCTGTCAGCCTCAACAAAGATTATGCGATTGCCTATTATAATCTGAGTTTTGTTTACGGGGAAACAGGCAGGGACGAGGAGGCTCAGCTTTGTTACGACAAAGCGGTCCAGCTCAACCCTGCTTTCATAGAATCAAATAAGAGCCTCGTTATTGATTATCATGAGACAAACATGCAGAGCAGGGACGCGGAGCTTGAAAATATGGATGAGGCAAGGAAAGAGGATGCCTATTATAATCTGGCGCGCGTATACAAAATGAAGGGCTATTTTGATGACGCGATAACGCAGATTAAGAGGGCAATATCATATAACACCAAAAAACCGCAGTATTATTCCTTTTTCGGAGAACTGCTCATAAAAAAGGGAATTTTAAGGGACGCGATAGAGGTTTTCAGGCAGACGCTCAAGCTTGACCCCGGGTTTCTGGAGGCAAAGCTTAACATAGCGGTTGCCTACAGGGAAATGAAGGAGTTTGACAAGGCCAGAGAAGTCTTATCCGCCATAGAAGAGGAAAACCCTGAATATACAAAGGCAGAGCTTGAGCGGGGTGTTATACTTTACAGGGAAGACAAGACAAAAGAGGCGCTGGAGGCGCTTAAAAAACATGTGGAAAAGGTTCCGTTTGACGATGAAGCGCATTATTACCTGGGGATATGTTATTACAGGGAAAAGGATTATGACAACGCCGTGCTGGAGCTTTCAAGGGCGCTTGAACTGCTTCCGCCGTATATTAAAAAGCCCGAGATAAATCTTTACCTGGGGCTGGTGCTTACGGATAAGGGGCGCAACGAGGAGGCGGTTGTCCAGTACCAAAAAGTCATATCAGTACAGCCTGATAATGCCGTGGCTCATAACTCGATGGGTGTTTCCTTTAAGAACATGGGAAATATTGAGAGGGCAATCGAGTGTTATAAAAAAGCCGTGGAAATAGACAAAAACTATTACAAGGCATACAACAACCTTGGTGTCGCGTATTATAAGAAGAGTTTCTTTGATGACGCGCGGGAATATTTTGAGAAGGCGCTCAGGATAAACCCTGATTACGCTGTGGCGGCAAAGAACCTAGAGGCGTCCAGGAAAAAAGACGGGGTTTTTAAGGAGTCGGTGGAAAAACTCAAGGAGGCGGCAAAAGACAAGCCCGGGGACGCGGCTATTTTGTATGATTTGGGCAACGCATACAGAAGTACTGGACATTTAAAAGACGCTGTTGTACAATATAAAAAAGCGCTTGAAATAGAGCCGGGAAACACTGAGATAAAGCTGAAAACAGGCTCTGTTTATTATGAAATGAATGATTTTGAAAGCGCCATCAAAATGTATGTTGAGGTTATTTCAGAGGCGCCGGGAAACCACAGGGCGCATTTAAGCCTTGCTGACGCGTATTTCAGGAAGGAATGGTGGGACGAGGCTGAAATAGAATACCATAAAGCGCTGGAGCTTGATGCCGAAGCGGGCGGTGCTTTTTTCAGGCTCGGAGAGGTTTACAGGAAAAAAGGCTGGTGGGACGCGGCTATTGAGATGTGGAAGAAGTTCCTGGATAAGGACGACCAGTCGGAACAGGCAAGAATAGCGCAGGAAAACATCAGAATGGTGGAAGTGTGGAAAAAAGAGCTGCTTGTGTCGCCGTCGTCAAGCAGGAAGAAGATAATTAAGTGAAAAAAATTGAAATAATAATACAGTCTTCCAGATTTGACGCGCTTAAAAAAAAGCTTTTTGAGGCGGGCGTGGCCGGCATGACAGCGTCAAATGTCGAAGGATACGGCTACCAAAAAAAGAGGATTGACGTCCTTAAAAACGAGGAAGTCGCCGTGGAACTCGCGCCGAGGGTAAAGGTGGAAATAGTTGTAAAGGACGATGAGGCTGACAGAATTATAAAAACAGCGGCGGACGAGGTGAGGACAGGCAGGCTTGGTGACGGAAAAATATTCATAATACCGGTTGACGACGCGGTGAGAATAAGGACGGGAGAACGGGGAAATGGAGCGGTATAATACATACGGGACAGGAGACCGGAGAAAATAACGGAGGAAAAAATGGCAAAGACAATACTTATAGCGGATGACGCGGCGTTTATGAGGATGATGCTTAAAAATATACTTGAAGCAGAAGGCTACAAAATTGTGGGGGAGGCCGCCAACGGCAGGGAGGCCATACAGAAGTACAATGAACTGAAGCCGGACATGCTTATATCGGACATGGTTATGCCGGAGATGGGCGGGATAGATGTGTTAAAAGAGGTGTTGAAGACCGACCCGTCCGCGAACATATTAATCTGCAGCGCGATAGGGCAGCAGGCCCTTGTTATTGAGGCGATTCAGGCGGGCGCCAAGGATTATATTGTAAAACCCTTTGAACAGTCAAATGTAATTGAGACCGTCTCCAAGATTATAGGTAAATAATCATGGGAGACAAGCTTACCGACTATCAAAAGGACGCCCTCAAGGAGCTCGGCAATATAGGCGCGGGAAGCGCCGCGACTGCCCTGTCCCAGATGCTTGGGAAAGACATAGGCCTTGATATTCCGAAAGTCTCGATAGTTGATGTCACCAAAATAGCCGAAGCCACGGGCAGAAAAGAGACGATAGTCGCGGCTGTTTACCTGAGAATATTCGGCGAGATAAAAGCCCGCGCTTTAATAGTCTTTCCGCAGGACAGGGTGCTGTTTCTGATTGACTTGCTTATGAAAAGAAACATAGGGGAGACCAAGGAGTTTGGCGAGACCGAGCAATCCGCGCTAAAAGAAATAGGGAACATAATAATATCCGCCTATCTTAATTCAATATCAAAATTCATAGGATTAAACGCCGTGCCTTCGGTTCCGGCGCTTGCTGTTGATATGATTGAGTCCATATTTGAGGCGATATCGGCGGAAATGGCCGAGATGGGCACAGAGGCGCTTTTAATCGAAAATGAAATGAGTGAGAGCGTCACGAAAACAAAGGCTGACCTTATTCTCATACCGGATAAAGGGGCCATGGAAAAGATTATCAAGGCCCTTGATGACGCGGTAAAAGGCGCCTGATGCTTAATGGCGGAAAAAAAAGGCGTCGCTATGGGCCAGGCAGGATACGGGTTTGACGGCGATATCCTGTGCGCTTACGGAATAGGCTCGTGTGTTGTTGTGGTTCTTTATGACAGTGATTCGCCGAGAGCCGCGATGCTGCACGCCATACTTCCGGAGAGGCCCGATAAAAAGCCAAAATCCGCCAGGTATGTTGACTCAGGGATAGAGGAGATTTTTATGAAGCTGGTTGAAAGCGGCGCGAATACCAGGGATATCGAGGCTAAAATTTACGGCGGAGCGACAATGTTTGAGACGCAGCAAGCAGAAGAAGCGGCCATAGGGCCGAGAAATATTAAAAAGGCAAAAGAAACGCTGGAAAGAAAAGGAATCCCCTTAACCGGAGAGGACACCGGCGGAAATTACGGAAGGACAATAGAGTTTTTTGTCTCGGAAAAAAAGGCTAATGTCAAAAGTTTTAAGCACGGCACAAAAATTGTTTGAATATTTCCCGTAAGGCGGGTAAATTAAAACGGGAGCAAAACGCGGATGATAAAAGAAAAGCTGGACCTGCTCGGAAAGCTTATACTGATTAATATGGCGTTTGGCCTTGCGGTTGCGCTCGGGTTTGCCCTGATAATGTGGGCGGCAGAAACAGATATTAATAGCGCGCAGTTTCTGATTCTTTGCTTCAGCGCGGCCCTGATTATGGTGGCGGGAAACGTGGCGCTGAGCTTAAAAATTGTATTCAGCAGAATCAACGAGCTTGTTGATGTGTGCGACAAAGTATCATCAGGCGACCTTACGGTTGAGTTTACGCAGGAAAAAACCGGATTTGGAAGGATAAAAAAGGCGCTTAATGAAACGGTAAAGTCCATCAGGGACACCATCAGAAAGATAAGGGAAACATCCGAGAGCGCTTTTAACCTTGCTGAAAACCTGTCGGCTTCTACGGAACAGATAAACGCCTCTTCGGAGGAGATAAGCTCCACGGTTCAGCAGATTGCGCGGGGCGTTGAGCAGCAGGCCGAGAGGACGGTTGAGACATCAAGAATCATGGAGAAGATGTCCGAGTCAATCCAGGCAGTTGCTCAAAAAGCCGATGAGGTTTTAGGAGTCGCGAATGAAGCGAAAGAAGCCTCTGAAAACGGGCTCGGGACCGTAAAGCAGACACTTGTCAAGATGGACGATATCGTAAAAGAGACAAACAACGCGAAAAATTCGATACAGGATTTAAGAAATTTTTCGGAAAAAATAGAGGAAGTGGTTAATATTATAACAGAGATAGCTGATGAGACAAACCTTCTGGCGCTTAATGCCGCCATAGAGGCGGCGCGCGCGGGCGAGGCGGGAAGGGGTTTCGCGGTTGTGGCTGATGAGGTGCGAAAACTTGCGGAGGGCTCCGCAGGGGCCGCGAAAGAAATCGCAGGGCTTGTTGAGGACATACATGAGAGGACAAAAAATGTTGAAGCTGCCGTAATAACGGGGGTAAAAGAGGCGGTGGAGGGAAAAAAAGTGGCTTCCCAAAGCGGCGATGTTTTAAATGAAATAAACGCCGTTGTTTTAAAGGTGGTTAACCTGGCCGGCGAGATATCAAACCTGACCAGGGCGCAGGCAGAGGATACTGACAGGGTGGTAAAGGCAGTGGAAGAGATAGCCGCTGTCGCCGAGGAGACCGCGGCGGGCACACAGGAAGCCTCAGCGTCAACCGAAGAACAGACAGCCTCGATGCAGGAAATTGCCGCCCAGGCGCAGGAGATGGCGCAGACAGCGGAAGCATTGAGAAATATAATAAGCAGATTTAAGGCGGAATAGAGAATGGAGAAAAAAATAGTCGGTTTTCAGCTCAGGGAAGAGGAATTTGCCTTTGACATAATGAAGGTGGTGGAGATTATCAAACTTAAGGAGATTACCGAGGTTCCGACCGCGCCCTCTTTTGTGGAAGGCGTGATAAACCTCAGGGGGAAAATAGTGCCGATTATAGACCTGCGGAAACGGTTTAATGTTGACGCGGGCAGCAGGGACAAGAACTACAGGATAATAATAATAGAGATTGAAAAAAAACAGATTGCGGGAGTGATGGTTGACGGTGTTACAAAGGTTATGAACGCGGCAGAAGAGCAGGTCCTTCCGCCTCCGGCGGGCGTAACAGAGACGGGCGGAAGGTACATAGAGGCAATAATAAAGTTTGGGGAACGGATTGTCGTGCTTCTTGACCCCGCGAAAATTTTCTCTGAAGAAGAGCAGGAAGGCCTTATGAAAATATCACAAACCGTTGAAGGAGCATAAATTGAAAAAGGCGCTTATTGTGGATGACACCAGGTTTATGCGGACAATACTCGCGGGAATCCTGAAGAAAAAAAGCATAGAGGTGGCCGGAGAGGCCTCCAACGGCAGGGAAGCGGTTGAAAAGTACAGGGAGATTAAGCCCGACCTTGTAACAATGGATATTATTATGCCTGAGATGGACGGCATAGAGGCGGTTAAGCTGATACTGAAGGAATTTCCGGAGGCGAAAATACTTATGTGCAGCGCCATGGGCCAGCAGGCCCTTGTCATAGAAGCGATACAGGCCGGCGCAAAGGATTTTGTAATAAAACCCTTTCAGCCGGCAAGGGTTATGGAGGCGGTGGACAGGGCGCTTCAGGAGGGCTGAGCAGTGAAAAAAATAAGGGTTCTGGTGGTTGATGACTCGGCTTTCATGAGGAAGGTTATAACGCAGATGCTTGAGGGGGATCCTGAAATTGAGGCTGCGGGGACAGCAAAGGACGGAAAGGACGCCATAAAAAAGGCTGCCGAGCTTAAGCCCGACGTGATTACAATGGACCTTGAGATGCCGGGGCTTGACGGTTTAAAGACCCTTGAATATATAATGAAAGAAACACCAACACCCGTGATAATGCTTTCCGCTTATACCCCGAAAGGAGCCGAGACAACATTAAGGGCCCTTGAGGCGGGAGCCGCGGATTTTGTGTGCAAACCGTCAGGAGAGGTTTCGCTTGATATCAAGAAGGTCAAAGAGGAACTTGTTGAGAAAATAAAAACAGCGGCGCAGATTGACGCGCGCAAGCTTACTGTTTTAAGCGCGGACATAGGGACGGGAACGCAGGAAGCGTCAGGAGAGGGCGGCCGGCCGCCGGAGGTTCTTGTCATAATAGCCGCCTCAACGGGCGGGCCGAGGGCATTGACCGAGGTTATTCCCCGGATACAAAAAAGAAGCCTGCCCGCGTCATATATTGTGATTCAGCATATGTCCCAGGGGTTTACAAAGACGCTTGCCGAACGGCTTGACTCGCACTCGCTGATTAAAATCAAGGAAGCTACTGACGGCGAGGAGATTGTCAGGGGGAACGCTTATCTGGCGCCGGGAAATTATCATCTGGAGATAAAGAGGGAAAAAGCGAGGTATTATATCAGCCTGAACCAGAAACCGACAAGGCTGGGAGTCAGGCCGTGCGCTGACATAACCATGATTTCGGCTGCGGAGGAGTTTATGGGCCCTGTTGTGGGGGTTATACTGACAGGAATGGGAAAAGACGGGACAGCAGGGGCTGCTGTTTTGAGGGAAAAAAAGGCGGTTATAGTGGCACAGGACAGGGAAACATCCGTAATATACGGCATGCCGAAATCCGCCGCTGAAAAAGGGATGGTTGATATCATACAGCCGATAGACAGGATAGCGGAAGAGATAGAAAGGCAGATTGAAAAAGCAGCCGGTGGCGCCTGATGAATACTGAAAATTACAGGGATGTTTTTCTGGAAGAGGCAGAGGAAAACGTGAGGAACATAAATTTTTCCCTGCTTGAGCTTGAAAAAACTCCGTCAGATCTGGGGCATGTGAACGAGCTTTTCAGGGCGGCGCATACGCTGAAAGGAATGTCCGCCACGATGGGGTATGACAAGCTCGCGGGATTTACACACGTGCTTGAGGACCTGCTTGACAGGGTAAGGAGCGGCGTTTTAAGGGCAGGGCAGGATGTAATCAATATGCTCTTTAAATCCGCGGATATAATAACCGGGTTTATTGAAAACATAAAGGAGCGCAATCTTGATTTTTCCGACGGGCACGGGGAGGCAACGGAAGCGATAAAGAGAATTATAGATAAAGGGTCGGCTGCCGGCGGGAGCATGGCTGAAAGTTTTGAAACCGGGCCCGAAGAAAAAGCCGGGGAGGAGAGCGGCGCGCCGGGCATTGAAGTAGAGGAATTTCTGCTGCAGGAGGCGCAGGCAAGGGAGCTGAAGGTTTTTTTAATACGGGTTTACCTGGTAAAAACATGCGCCTTTAAAAATGTGCGCGCTTTTATGGCTACCAGGAATCTGTCGGAAAAAGGCGAAATTATAAAATCAAACCCCGCGGCAAAAGAGATTGAGGAGGGGGATTTCGGAAGTTTTTTTGAGCTTGCGTTTGTCACGAAAGAGGAAAAAGACGCGGTTGTCTCATCCATATCAAGAATTGCCGAAATAGACCGGATTGAGATAAAGGAGCTGAAATCAGCCGGAATGGAAGAAAAGAAGGCGGAGGAAGAGGGCAAAGGCGCGGCCGCGCGGGAAACCGGCTCCGGAAAAAAATCGCAGGTATCACAGAGCGTCAGGGTTAACCTGGAAAAAATTGACTCAATGATGAACCTTGTCGGAGAGCTTGTGATAACAAAAATAAGGCTGGGGCAGATAACAAAGGAAAAAAATTATGAAAAACTTCGGGATACGGTCGAGGAGTTTGACAGAATTATTGACAGCCTTCAGATGGAAGTGACGGATGTAAGGATGCTTCCGGTGGCGCATATATTTGACAGGTATCCGAGGCTGGTGCGTGATATTGCAGCGCAGGCGGGAAAGCAGGTGGAGCTTGAGGTGTTTGGAAGCGATATTGAGATTGACAGGACCGTACTTGAGGAGATAAACGAGCCTGTGATGCATCTTCTGAGAAATTCCATAGCGCACGGCATAGAGGATCTCGCACAGAGGGAAATAAAGGGAAAATCAAAAAAGGGAGTAATAAGGCTGGGCGCGAGGAGGGAGAGAAATTCAGTAATTATAGAAGTCTCTGACGACGGCAGCGGCATTAACATAGAAAAGGTTAAGAAAAAAGCGGTTGAAAAAGGGCTTTTAACGCCTGAACGCTCAAAGGCAAAGCGATGAGGAGGCCGC
>DSBP01000198.1 GCA_011049465.1 bacterium
TCTTTCAGAGGTGAGATTCTGGTCTGACGGCAAGCTCATTGACGTTCAGAAAGTCAAAAATAGTGACCTCGATAGTGTCCACTTTTAGTTCGTAAAGTGTCCACTTTTAAAAAATTGCTAACATTTTTAAAAACTTTTTTTCCGCCTCTTCAATCACACGTTGCGCCCGTGAAAACTTTCTTTCCGTAAATCGAATAATTTTTCCGGTTTTTTCAGGCTGCTAAACAACCATTGCCATAACACACACTATCACAGGACGGGGCTGGTAGCGGAAAATTTCGTCGAGAACACAGGGCGCGTCTGTGCTGTGCGCTATTCAACGCCATCCCAAACATCAAAGCACACCAGCCTTCAATCCGGCCTAAAACCCGCGCAAGCCTAATCGCGCATATTCACGAGTCAACAAACGAACAGGCTCACCGCCGATGTAAATCGGCGAAATTTCTCCGCTGCCTGCCCCGTCCCACCTCAAGTAAGGTACTGAAAGACAAGACGCTTAGACGGGGATGAACCCCGTTAAACAAAAAACCCGGCGTATAAACCGCCGGGTTTTTTTATTGTGAAGACCCTTTTTTCAGGAAGCCTTCTGCACGTTTGACGCCTGCGGCCCTTTTGCGCCTTCGACTATGTCAAACGTTACGGCCTCCCCTTCTTTGAGGGTCTTGAATCCGTCCATCTGAATAGCGTCATAATGCACAAATACATCCTTTCCGCCCTCCTGCTCAATGAAACCATAGCCCTTCTTTTCATTGAACCACTTCACTTTTCCTGTTGCCATAAACCCGCTACCTCCTGAAACTTGAAATTTATGCGGAAACCGGAGCCCCGCATCTCAATATATAAAAAGTATAGCAAATGAAAACCCATAGTCAAGATTTTTTTGGATTTCGCGGCAAACAACTGAAAGATAGTTTAAATTTGGAATTTGCAATTTGCAAGTGGACGACAAAAAGAAACGAACCGGTTTTTGCCGGCTGCTAAACAACCTTTGCCATAACACACACTGACGCAGGACGGGGCTGGTAGCGGAAAATTTCGTCGAGAACTCAGGGCGCGTCTGTGTTGTGCGCTATTCAACGCCATCCCAAACATCAATGCACTTCAGCGGTGAAGACGCCCTAAAACCAGCGCAAGCCTAATCGCGCATATTCACGAGTCAATAGATGACCGGGCTCGCCGCCGATGTAAATCGGCGAAATTTCTCCGCTGCCTGCCCCGGCCCACCTCCAGTGAGGCAATTTACAATTTGGAATTTGCAAGTTGCAAGTGGACGACAAAAAGAAACGAACCGGTTTTTGCCGGCTGCTAAACAACCTTTGCCCCAACACCCACTATCGCAGGACGGGGCGGGCAGCATCAAGGAAGGCAACTAAAAACTGAAAATTGAAAGTTTAAAGTTAGTACAAAACCGGAAAACCCGCTTTGGGCGATTCGTGAATCGCCCCTACGAAAACAGCGCATACCATAATTTTAAGTTTTCAATTTTAACTTTTCAGTTTATTCTTTCCTTCTTCCACAATTTCCCTGACCCTTTCAAACACAGCGTCTTTATCCAGCAGCTGAAAATCCTTTTCCTTCCGCATCTTCACCTCAACCCTGCCGTCCTTAAAATTCTTCTCCCCCACCACGACCCTCAGCGGAAAACCCACAAGGTCGGCGTCTTTAAACTTGACGCCCGGAGATATGTCCCTGTCGTCAAGAATCACATCCACTCCGGCTGCCTTAAGCTTTTCATACAGTTCAACGCAGTAATCATAGCCTTCTTTGTATTTTATGCTCACAGGCACCACCGCCGCCTCATACGGCGCTATTGCCATGGGCCATATTATCCCGTTTTCGTCGTGATTTTGTTCTATTGAGGCCGCGGCTATTCTTGTAACCCCTATGCCGTAGCATCCCATGACAAACTCTTTTGTTTTTCCCTGCTCGTCAAGAAAAACCGCGTTCATTGCCTTTGAGTATTTGTCCCCGAGGTAAAAGACATGGCCGACCTCTATTCCCTTCTGAGCCTTTACCTTTCCCCCGCATTTCGGGCAGCTGTCACCCTCTTCTGCCCTTGCGATGTCGGCTGTCATATCCTCTTCAAAATCCCTTCCCCTCTTAACTCCCGTATAATGATAATCTTTCTCATTGCCGCCGCACACCATCGAAGGCATAACAGCCACGGTATTGTCTATTACAAGTTTTATCCCTTTGTCCTTGATCCCAACCGGCCCCGCGAACCCTACGGGCGCCCCTGTCTTTTCCTTTATCTCTTCCGCGGACGCGAGGCGTATCTCCGGGGCGCCAAGCGCGTTTTTCAGTTTTATCTCGTTTATCTCCCTGTCCCCTCTCATCATGGCCGCCGTAAATTTGTTATCCGCGATATAAAAAATTGTCTTTGCCGTATCCTCGGGGGCCATCTTAACAAACGCGGCCAGTTCCTCAACTGTGCGTATATCCGGCGTGTGAACCTTTTGCAGTTCTTCCCCCGCGTTGCCCCCTTTTGCCTCAACAATTGCCGCGGCCTTTTCAACATTTGCCGCGTACTCGCATTTTCCGCAGTAAATTATCGTTTCCTCGCCGGTATCCGCCAGCACCATAAATTCCGCCGACGAACTCCCGCCTATGGCGCCTGAGTCAGCCTCAACGGGCCTGTAATTAAACCCTATTCTCCGGCAGATTCTCTTATACGCCTCAAACATATTATTGTACGACTTTAAAGCGCCCTCCTCATCCCTGTCAAAGGAATAGGCGTCTTTCATCATGAATTCCCTGGCGCGCATTATGCCGAAACGCGGCCTTATCTCATCCCTGAATTTAATCTGTATCTGGTAAAGGTTTACGGGAAGCTGCTTGTATGAATTTATCTGCCTGCGGACAATGTCCGTAATAACCTCTTCGTGGGTGGGACCAAGCCCCCATTCCTTGTCATGCCTGTCTTTCAGCCTCATCATCTCCTTGCCGTAAAGCTGCCACCTTCCGGTCTCCTGCCACAGTTCTGACGGAGAAAGAACAGGCATGAGAAGCTCCTGCGCGCCCGAAGCGTCCATCTCTTCTCTTATTATGTTTGTTATCTTTTTTATAACCCTCCAGCCGAGAGGCAGAAAATCATAGATGCCGGAACCGACCTTTAAAATCATCCCTGCCCTTATCATCAGCCTGTGGCTGATTGTCTCTGCCTCTTTTGGCGTCTCCCTTACTGTGTTTATCAGGGCATTTGACCATCTCATATTAACCTCCGGTTATAAGGCTGTTTTTAATATTATCCCCGCAATAATAAAATAAATCATAAGTCCGGTCACGTCAATAACTGTCGTTAACATGGGGCTGCTGACTACGGCAGGGTCAAGCCTGAATTTTGTAAGGATAAGCGGCAGCATGCTTCCCAGAATATTGGCCCATAAAGTTATGAATATTACCGAACAGCCTATGACAGCGCTCATCAGCAGGTTTTCCATCCACAGGTAGCTCATCGCGAATAAGACAGCGGATAAAACAGCGCCAAGCAGAACGCCCACAAGAATCTCTTTCTTCATCACCGCGAGCCACTTTCCCGGGCTCACGTCCTCAAGCGCGATTGCTCTTATTATAAGGGTAGAAGACTGTATGGCGGTATTTCCGCCGGTCCCTATCAGCGCGGGTATAAAAAACGCAAGCGCCACAAATTTGCCGAGCGTATCCTCAAAAAAAGATATGATACTGCCCGCAAAAAAACCGCCGACGCCGAAAAAAATCAGCCAGACAATCCGCTTTTTAAAAAGCGTCATATAATTCGCCGAGCTGTACTGCGTCTCAAATGGCATAACGCTGGCCGTCTTCTGCAAATCCTCGCTGACAGCCATGTCTATGACGTCAATGACGTCGTCAATTGTTATGACACCGAGAAGAATATTGTCGGAGTCAACAACCGGCAGGACTATAAGGTCATACCTTTTCATGATTCTCGCGGCCTCTTCCTCGTGCGCTGAGGCCGATATTGAAATTACCTTTTCGTCCATTAATGACTCTATCTTTGACACGGGCGAAGCAATCACAAGGCTGCTTAAGGATACTTCGTCTATGAGCTTTGAATTTTTATCCGTCACATAAACAATGTTTACTGTCTCGGCTTTTTTGGCGTTTTTTCTTATGGACGCGATGGCGTTTTTTACGGTCCAGCCGGGTTTAATGGCGACATAGTCAGGCGTCATTCTCCTGCCCACGCTGTTATCGGGATATCCCAAAAGCTGCAGCGACTCTTTTCTTACATCAGGAGGAAGGCGGTTCAGTATAGTCTGTGTTATCCTGCCGGGCAGTTCCTCAAAAAACTCGGTTCTGTCGTCAGGGGAGAGGGACGCCACAATTTTCAGCACATTTTCATCGCCTATCTCATCCAAGAGCCTTGCCTGCGAGTCATAATCAAGCTCGGAAAATACCTCAGCCGCAAGCTCCCGAGACAAAAGCCTGAAAAGTATAAAAAACTCCTTGTTTTCAAGGTCCTTTATGAGGTCGGCTATGTCGGGAGCGGGCCACATTGAAAGCACCTCTTTCAGCTCCCGCCAGTTATTGGCCTGTATCAGGTCATTTATCTCGGGCCGCAACAGTTCCTTTAACACGATAATCTCCTTAAATTTTGCCTCAGTTTAACTGATATTTAAAACACTATACACCAAACTTTTTTAACTAACAACCATAAAATGTGAGATGGGCAGCAACGGCAAGTTGCAACTGAAAGTTGAAATTTGAAAGTTTAAAGTTAGTACGAACACAAAGTACGACTTAACTTTAAGCTTTCAGTTTTTACTTTTCAGTTTATTCTATCAGGCTGCTAAACAACCATCGCCCCAGCACACACTGACGCAGGACGGGGTAGGTAGCGGAAAATTTCGTCGAGAACCCAGGGCGCGTCTGTGTCGTGCGCTATTCAACGCCATCCCAAACACCCATGCCCTGCATAAGAGTTGCCGCCCTAAAACCCGCGCAAGCCAAATCGCGGCCATTCACGAGCCACTGGATGACCGGGCTCACCGCCGATGTAAATCGGCGAAATTTCTCCGCTGCCTGCCCCGGCCCACCTCAGGTGAGGCAATTTACAATTTAGAATTTGCAATTTGCAATTTAATACGACCCCTGAAAGACAACCCGCTTTGGGCGATTCGTCCTTCGGTAAACTCAGGACAAGTGAATCGCCCCTACAAAAACAACACATCGTTATTCAATTTTTGTTTTTTGCAGGCTGCTGCCCCGGCTCTTACTCTCTTCCCCCCGGCAGCTCTCCTTTTATCCCTGTTACGCCTTCCAGCTTGTCGCAAAAACGTGAGGCCAGTTTTTCGCTCTCGCTGTAATTGGCAAGCGCCTGATTTATCTGTTTTCCCGTTATCCTGAATTTTTCGGAAAACAGCCCAAAATCCTTTTGCAGCGCCTGCAGTTCCTGCACTATCTCTTTTGTCCTCTCCTCTATTGCCATTCCCTTAAGGCCGTAAACTATCGCCATCAAAAACGCGTAAAAACTGTTGGGTGACACCGGAATGACCCTCTTTGACATTGCGTAGTTAAGCAGTTCGTTCCGGCGCTCCATTTTTTCATCCTCTCGGAACGCCTCTGTTATCACCGCTTCGTAATATATGCTTTCCGCAGGTATGTACATGAGCGCGAAGTCATAGGTGTTTTCCTCGGGTTTGATGTAATTTTCCGCTATGGAATCTATCTTTGCCTTCACGTTTTTTAAAAACTCCCTTTTTGCCTTTGACTTTTCCTCTTTGCCTTCAGCCTTTACGACCCTGTCAAAATCCTCAATGGGAAACTTGGCGTCAATGGGCACGAGCCTGTCGCCTATTTTTATGACCGCGTCAACAATGCCACCGCTTTTAAACGCGTGCTGAGGCATGAAATTTTTCTTTGGAAGCATCTGGCCAAGCAGGTCCTCAAGAAGCATCTCGCCGATGTTCCCCCTCATCTTGGGGGCCCTCAACATGTCCTGAAGCGACGTGATATCAGAGGCCAGCTCTTTTATCCTCGACGCAGTCTCCTGCACTGCCCCAAAACTCTGTTTTATCTCGTTTATCACCCTGCCCGTGTTCCCGAGCTGGTCATTGATGTTTTTTTGCGTGCTGGAAAGGTTCTCGTTGACATTTTTCATGATGGCGTTTAACTGGTCATTCATCACTTTTTGTGTGCCTAAAAGAAGCTCCTGCTGCTGCGACAAAGCCTGCATCTGAGCCTCAGCCTGCTTTGTCTTTAAGTCGCTTATCTCCGATTTGAGCCCGTTCATATCCTTTGTTCCTGTTATCTGCTTTATTAACAGCGCTATGACAACAGCCGCAATTATGCCGAGCAGTATGGGTGTTAAAGTTTCCATGTTATTTCCCCTTCTCTCTGATAAGCTTTTTTATCTCCCTGTCAAAATATTTAAGCAGCTCTTTTTTAGCCGCTTTTTTCACTATTTTTCCGGACTTAAAAATAATCCCAATCTTCTTTCCGCCGCAGACCCCTATATCGGCGTGGCCCGCCTCGCCTATGCCGTTTACCGAACACCCCATAACAGCCACCTTTAAAACCGCCGCTGTATTTATTGTCATCTTCTCAACCTGCCCGGCGAGCCTTATCACATCAACTTCTGTCCTCGCGCATGTGGGGCAGGATATTATTTCCACGCCCCTCTTTCTTATGCCCAGCGTGTCAAGAATCCTGTAGGCAGTATAGACCTCTTTTTCCGGCTCAGCAGTAAGCGAGACGCGCATAGTGTCGCCTATTCCCTCGTTTAACAGTATGCCGAGCCCAACCGAAGACTTTATTGTCCCTGAGAGTTCTGTCCCTGCTTCCGTTATCCCTATATGCACGGGATAATCTTTTAACCTGCTGTAAAGCCTGTGCGCCATGATTGTCACAGGAACATCCGAGGCCTTTAATGATACGACTATATCGGTAAAATCCAGCCATTCAAAAAACTCAATATACTCAAGCAGGTTCTGCACCATTTTATCGGCTGTTTTATCCCCGCTTGAGGCTTTCAGCCTGTAGGTTGTCTTTGGTTTAAGCGAACCCGCGTTTACGCCTATTCTGACGGGCACGCGCGCTTTTTTCGCGGCCTCAACAACCAGCCGCACCTTTTCCGCGGAGCCTATGTTTCCGGGGTTTATCCTTATTTTGTCCGCTCCGTTTTTAATGGCCTCAATCGCGAGCCTGTAATCATAATGAATGTCGGCTGTCAGGGGTATTTTGATTTTTCTCTTTATTTTTAAAACAGCGGCCGCTGAATCCATGTCAGGCACAGAACAGCGCACAATTTCACAGCCGCATTCTTCAAGGCGCTTTATCTGGGCAAGCGTTGATTTGACATCCGAGGTTCTGGTGTTTGTCATGGACTGGACAGCGACAGGAAAACCCGCCCCGATTTTAACGCCTCCTATTTTTACCGCCCTTGTCTTTTTTTCCACGGATTTCCCCCTTTGTCAGCCCTTTATTATCCTGAGTATGTCGTTGTATGTGAAAAAGACGATCAGCCCTATAAGCAGCATCCATCCGAACTGCATAAGTTTTTCCTGGACTTCTATGGAGACAGGGCTTCCCTTTACCCATTCAACAAGGAATATGCCGACAAGCCCGCCGTCAAGCGGAAGTATGGGAAGCAGGTTAATGAGCGCCAGGTTTATGTTTATTATGGCGAAAAGGAATATGAGGTTGACAATACCTGTTTTTGCCACCTTATAACTTATCTGCATCACGCCTATCGGGCCCGCAACATCTGTTTCTATCTTTCTCGAGACCATTTTATAAAGAGCCCTTACCGTCATCATGGTCATGTCGCGCACCTCGGTTACAGCCCTGGCAGCGGCCCTGTCAAAAGGGAGCCTCTGTTTTGCCGTGTTCATCAGCGGCGATATGCCCATCAGGTACCTGGCTTCCCCGTTTTCACCTTTGTCAGGTTTTGCCTTAAAGGAAAATGTTTTTTCAGTCCCGTCTCTTTCAACTTTTATAACTGTCTCCCCGTCCGTTGAAAGCGCCACTGCGGGAGTTACCTGGTCCCAGTAATTTATCTTCACGCCGTTTATGTTTCTGATGATATCTCCCTTTTTTAACCCCGCCTCTTTTGCCGGATATCCCGGCTCAAGCGAGTCAATGACAGGAAGGTAGGCAAGCGGGCTTATGCCGATAAACGCCCTCTCTTTTTTATCTTTCAGCATATCCTCGTATTCCTCAATAACAGGCACAACCTCAACCGAGGCCTGCCCGCCGTTCCTGATAAGCGTCATGACAAGTTTTCCGCTCTTATCAGCGGCTATTGCTTTTGTGACATCATCCCAGAAACCGGTTTTAATCCCGTTAATCGATTCTATGATATCGCCTTTTTTTATGCCTGCCGCTTCAGCTGGGTACCCCTCTTTTACCTCGCCCACCACAGGCCTTAAAGACTGCGCTCCTGCCGTGAATACAACAAACATCAGCCCGACGGCAAGAATCATGTTCATTGTAACTCCCGCGACCGATACCAGTATTTTTTTTGACGGATGTTGGTTCAAAAAACCCGTATTGTCGTGCCTGTCATGTTCGTTGGGGTTTTCCCCCCTCATCTTTACATACCCGCCGAACATAAAAAAGAGGGATACTATGTATTCGGTTTCCCCCCGTTTTACACCGAACAGTTTCGGCCCCAGCCCCATGGAAAAAACCTCAACGGGTATTTTCATTGATTTCGCGGATATGAAATGGCCGAGTTCATGCACAAATATCGTAAGCCCGAGCGCAAGCACTATCAGTAATATCTCAAACATTTATCATCTCCTCAACATACTGCCTCGCAGCGTGGTCTGCCGCCATGACCTGTTCAATTGACGGGTTTCCTCTATTCCTGTGATTATTCATGGCTTTCTCTATATAATAAGGAATTCTGTCAAAACTTATCCGTCCCTTCAGGAAATTCTCAACCGCAATTTCATTTGCCGCGTTCATGCAGGCGGGCATTGTCCCGCCTTCGCGGCCGGCCCGCAGGGCAAGGGAAAAAGCCCTGAACTTTTTAAAATCAACCTCAGCGAAATCAAGCCTTCCCGCGGACGCAAGGTCGAGAGGCTTTACCATGCCGTGTCTGCGGTTTGGATAGGCCAGGGCGAATAAAATCGGGAGCCTCATGTCCGGATTTGACATCTGTGCAAGGATCGACCCGTCTATGTATTCCACCAGTGAATGAACTATTGACTGCGGGTGAATAAGCACATCTATCTTATCATAAGGGAGCCCGAAAAGGTAGTGCGCCTCAATAACTTCCAGCCCTTTGTTCATAAGCGTCGCGGAATCAATTGTTATTTTTTTCCCCATCTTCCACGTCGGATGGTTTAAAGCCTGCGCAGAGGTTATTTTTTTGAGGCCTTTTACCGGAGTGTTTCTGAAAGGGCCGCCCGAAGCGGTTACTATGAGCCTTTTTACCTCGCCCATCCTGTTTCCCATAAGCGACTGGAATATGGCGTTGTGCTCGGAATCAACAGGGATTATTTTCGCGCCTGTCTTTTTCATCACAGCCTTTATTATCGGCCCGGCTATTACTAACGATTCTTTGTTGGCAAGCGCCACTGTCTTGCCCGCCTTGAGCGCGGCTATAAGCGGCCTTATGCCTGCCGCGCCCACTATGCCAAGCAGGACAATATCCGCTTCTTTAAGGGCGGCAAGCTCGGAATTTCCTCCGCTTCCCGCGAGTATCTTTACGCCTTTAATGCCCTTTAAAATCCCCGCCTTTCCGCTGTTTTCTATTGAGGCGTATTTGGGCCTGTATTTGAGCGCCTGCTTTCTAAGCTCTGCGGCGTTTTCAGCGGCTGATATGGCAAGAACCTTATAGTCCTTTAACACGCTGTCAAAAAGCGTCAAGGCCGCTTTTCCTATTGAACCGGTAGATCCTAAAATAACAACATTTTTTCCCATATTTTTCAGGACAACACAAAGAATTTAAGATATACAAAAAGCACGGGCGCGTTGAACACGGCCGAGTCAATCTTGTCAAGGGCTCCGCCGTGCCCCGGCAGCAGGTTGGACGAGTTTCTCGCGCCGGAAAACCTCTTAATCGCGGAGGCTGATATGTCGCCTATTTGCCCGACTACAGAGAGCAGAACCGAGAGGATAAGGATATGTACGAGCTGAAGTTCGCCGAGCAGGCCGGCCGGCAGCACGGTAAAAGATATAATCACCGAAGCCGCTGTTGCTATTATCAGCCCGCCGATGCAGCCTTCTATTGTTTTCCCCGGGCTTATCTCGGGGATGAGCTTGTGCCTGCCGAAAAACGAGCCCGCAAAATAAGCCGCGCCGTCATAAACATATGTTATAAACATCAGGATGAATATGAACCAGGAACCCTCAGGCAGCAGCCTTAAATGTATTCCGAACGAGCCGAGCATCGCGATGTATGCCACAGGCATGACGGTATTTGAAACCATGGGAAATTTTTTTATGTCCTTCAAAAAAACCATCCTGCCGTATGTAAAAATCACAAAGATTCCGAACACGGCAAAATAAACCGCGGGCTCGCCGGTAAAAACAGCAGCGGCGCAGAAGACAGCCGCAAATACGGAACCCATTACCCTGAAAGACCTGTTCCCCTTTTTTTCCAGCATGGAGTATACTTCATTTAATGCAAGAATCATCGCCAGAACCGCGAGCGCGATAAAATAATAGGGGTTTTTCATAAAAATCAGAAACACCAAAACCGGCAGTATTACAAGAGCTACAAGTATTCTCGCGAGCAATTAAACACCTCCAAACCGCCTGTTCCGGGCGGAATATGATTTTAAAGCTTTAATGAGTTCCTTCTTCCTGAAATCCGGCCACAGTACAGGAGTAATGTAAATCTCGCAATAGGCCATCTGCCATAAGAGAAAATTGCTCAGCCTCATCTCGCCGCTTGTCCTTATCATAAGGTCCGGGTCGGGCATGCCTGCGGTAAAGAGGTGTTTTTCTATTGTTTTTTCATTTACCTCGGCCGGTTTGATTTTCCCGCCTGCCGCCTCTTTCGCGATTTTCCGCACAGCTTCGGTAATCTCGTTTTTTGAGCCGTAATTAAGGGCGAGCGTCATGGTCAGGCCCGTATTCTTTGCTGTTGTTTTTTTTACCTCGGATATTTTCTCCCGCACGGCCCGCGGCAGCCTGCTGATGCCGCCTATTACATTAAACCTTATGTTATTTTTAAGAAGGGTTGGCTTTTCCTTGTCAAGATATTCATTCAGCAGTTTCATAAGAAAAGAGACCTCTTTTTTCGGCCTCTTCCAGTTTTCCGTCGAGAAGGCATAATATGTCAGGTACCCTATCCCCAGCTCCGCGCAGGCCTCAGTCACGGCCCTTACGGATTTTGCTCCTTCCCTGTGCCCCAATATTCTGGGCAGTCTCCTCTTTTTCGCCCACCTGCCGTTGCCGTCCATTATTACAGCTATATGCACGGGCAGGTTTTTAAGCTTTTTCATCAGTCCTCCGCGCGGAAATCGCTGTCAAAAACGCCCGCTTCCGTTAAATTGTCATCAGGTCCGTTTCTTTTGCCTTCGCTATGTCATCTATTTCCTTTATGTGTTTGTCGGTCATTTTCTGAACCCGGCCCTCGCCGTTTTTCAGCTCATCCTCTGATATTTCCTTGTTTTTCTCAAGCGCCTTAACAGCCTCGTTTGCGTCGCGCCTTATGTTCCTTATATCCACCTTTGCCTCTTCCGCCATCTTCTTTACTTTTTTCACCATGTCTTTTCTTGTCTCTTCTGTAAGTTCGGGAAACTTCACCTTGAGGGAATCCCCGGTGTTTACTATTGAGAGCCCGAGGTTCGCCGCCATAATCGCCTTTTCTATCTCTATGAGGCAGCCCTTGTCCCAGGGTTTCACGTCTATTGTTTTTGCCTCAATAACCGAGACTCCCGCCACCTGGTTTATCGGCATGTTCTGGCCGTAGTACTCAACCCTTATCCCGTCAAGGATCGCGGTGTTTGCCCTTCCTGTCCTAAGCGAGCCGAGTTCCTTCTGAAAACGCTCGACGCTTTTTTTCATCTTGATTTCCGTGTCTTTTGTCACTCCATCAACCGGCATAACTTCCCTCCTTGAACTTTTTTAGCTTCTATTTTATAAGGGTCCCTATGTTTTGTTTCATTACCGCCCGCTTTATGTTGCCTTTTTGCCTCATGTTGAAGATGATTATCGGGATGCTGTTGTCCATGCAAAGCGAGATGGCGGTTGAATCTATTACCTTCAGTTTTTTATTGAGCACGTCAATGTACTTCATCGTGGTGTATCTCTTCGCGGATTTGTCGGTCATGGGGTCGCCGGAATAAACCCCCTCGACTTTCGTGGCTTTAAGAAAAACCTCCGCCCCTATCTCTATGGCGCGAAGCGCGGCTGCCGTATCAGTCGTAAAATACGGGTTTCCGGTGCCTCCGGCGAATATAACCACCCTTTTTTTCTCAAGGTGCCTCACGGCCCTGCGCCTTATAAACGGCTCGGCTATCTGCTCCATATGTATCGCGGTCAAAACCCTTGTCTGGACGCCCATCTGTTCAAGCACGTCCTGAAGCGCCATGGCGTTTATTATGGTGGCAAGCATGCCCATGTAGTCCCCGACAACACGGTCAATCTTGAAATTTTTTGCCCTGCCGCCCCTGTAGATGTTTCCGCCGCCGATTACAACTCCTATTTCCACGCCTGCTTTTGATACTTCCCTGATCTCCGAGGCAATTGCGTGAACAGTGTCAAAATCAATACCCGTGCTTTTTTCCCCGGCAAGCGCCTCGCCGGAAATTTTCAGCATTACCCTTTTGCCGCTCTTCCCCTTTTTTGTTTTTTTCATCTGCCGCCTCTCTCCGGTTTTTTTATCAGTTTTCACCGATGGCAAAACGCACAAACCTCTTCACAACTATGTTTTCGCCCAGCTTGGCTATCTTTTCCTTTACAAGAACCTCAACCGTCTTTGAGCCGTCCTTGATGAATTCCTGTTCAAGCAGACAGGCGTCCTTGAAATATTTTTCAACTTTTCCCTCCACTATCTTCTCAACCACCTTTTCAGGCTTTCCTGAATCCTTCATCTGCGCCTTGAATATTTCCTTTTCCTTTTCTATTACTTCCTGCGGAACGTCCTCTCTTTTTACATACTGGGGAATCATTGCCGTAATCTGCATGGCAATGTCCTTCGCGAGCTGCTCAAAATCCTCGGTCCTCGCGACAAAATCCGTCTCGCAGTTGAGCTCAACCATTGCGCCGACTTTTCCGGTCGCGTGGATGTAGGAATAAACAAGCCCTTCTTTGGCCGCTCTTGAGGATTTTTTGGATGCTGACGCAACGCCCCTTTCGCGGAGCACGTCCACTGCCTTTGCCATGTCTCCATTTGCCTCTATCAGCGCGTTTCTGCAGTCATTTATGGGCGCGCCGGTCTTTTCCCTTATTTCCTTAATCTGGTCCATCGTTATTTCCGCCATATCATCTCTCCTTAATTATTTGTGTTTGGTTTTTCCTCGGTTTTTGCCTCGGGCGCCGCTGCCGGTTTTTCTGCCGGCGGTTTTTCCTCTCCCGGCTTGCCTCCTCCGAGATACTCCTCGTATTCATTGGACTCTTCTTTCACAGGGGCCGGCTCTGTTTTTCCCTCTTCAAAAACCTCCGCGTAATTTGTGCTGTCAAGCGCGGCAGCCCGGGCCTTTGCTTTTTCATCGGAATTCTCAGCGGCAGCTATATCAGCGGCCTCTGCCTTCTCCTGCTCCTGCTGTTTTAGGACCTGTTCCTTTTCCTTCTCTATTGCCACCTTTTCCTCTATGATTGAGTCGGCCATTATCTTGCACATGAGCCTGACAGCGCGGATAGCGTCGTCATTTCCGGGAATCAGGACATCTATTCCGTCGGGGTCGCAGTTTGTGTCAACAACCGCGCACACAGGCACGCCGAGCTTGTTGCACTCTTTAACCGCGTTCTCCTCCCTTTTTACGTCCACCGTGAATATGGCTCCGGGAAGCCCCTCAAGGTCCTTTAAGCCCTCAAGGTTTTCCTTGAGTTTTTTATACTCTTTAATCA
>DSBP01000030.1 GCA_011049465.1 bacterium
ATTGAGGGCCTTCAAAAAACTCTTCTGTATAATACCTTTTTGGCGTGTCTCTTCCCGGATAAAGCACGATGTTCCAGAGTGCTTTTGAGACAACATCAATATTTCGCACAGAACCGGTAAAATCCGAAGATGAAAAAACAATCTGGGCATAATGGGTGTTCATAAGCGAGAGCCATTGGGATGTATCCGAGGGAAACGCCGCCTGTTTTCCGTAATCATCAATTATATACAAATCAATTTTTAAGAATGAACCGTCATTGTAATTTTTCGTGATAGATTTCTCAATCAAACCGCCGGGCATAACAATCTCTTCGGAATATGGCTGAACATATTCATAACTTACGCCCCACGGCGCGGTTTCCTCCGGATTTGTCATGTTTGAGGGGTCATTTGACATCCTGCCCATATTATACGAATACTCAGGATCATCTGAGTTTAAGCTGAAAAGCCACCTGTTTTCCTTGCTTATGTCATTAACGCTGAGCATCTCGCGGTCCCTCACAAGTATAAAATCAACAATTTCGCCGCCATAAGGCGGTGTTATCTCCTCCCAATAATCTGATGATAAGAGAGTGAACCGGTTGTCCAAACTCACCTTGTTGCCGGAATCCAGGTTTATAAAACTTATTTTTTCCTGTTCCTTATGAAGCGGGATATCGTTTATATCCGCTTCTTTCCAGATATTGTTCCATGCTGATTTTGGAACTGTTTCCGGAAGCTCCTTGTTGAATAAATACGAGGCGTAAACAGCGTCGGCTCTGCCATCCCTTTTGCTTAACGAAACAAAGTTAATCTCCCTGTTTTCAGGTTTGGGGTCTCCCTGTGTGAAATCAAATATTCTAAGGGGCCTTATTACATGCTCCTCGACCCTGACCCTGTTTCCATTGACATCAGTAAGCACCCTTCCCTGCCTGAAGTCATCGCGCTGCTCGTTGTTTATGTACGCAGTGTCATTATAAGCGGACCGCTTCTCGCGGTTTAATTCGCTCCTCAGCCTGTTTTTCAGTTTTTCTTTCCGGCTCTCCTGCTTCCGTCCGCTCTCCCTGTATCTGCGTTTTGAATCCTTTTTTGACCGTTCGTCAAGGCGTTTCCTGAGTCCTTCCCTTCCCTCGCGCGCTGTCCTGTCCCTGTTTTTTCTCACCTCAGAAGCTGTCTTCCTGAACCTCTCGCCCCGTTTTATTCTTTCAGGCTTTGACGGCCTGCGTTTTTTCCTGTCCACAAATGACTCAAACCCCTCTTTTACGCCCTCTTTGGACTCATCCGTTTCAAGAGTTACTTCTCCGTCAAATACAGCCACAAATGTCCCATCTTCATCCGCCTCAACCGCGAAATTGGTGCCTTTTACCGCGGCAAGCGCCATCTTTGTCCTTACCTCAAAACCCGAATCCCTGTCCGCAAACCCGCTTACCGCGGCTATTATTCTACCGACAGCAAGGCTGAAGAGATAACGGGCTGAACGGCCTTTTTTTTCAAGTGAAGAGATGGTAAGGGATGTATTCTCCTCCAGTTTCATGACTGATGCGTTGTCAAAGGTAATCTCAATAAACCCCTCTTTTGTTGTAAGTTCATCGCCCTCATAAAGAGGCCTGCCGAGCTCGGCAAATACCGCACCCCCTCCTGCCTCCGGTTTTACCCTCGCGTCCCCGGAATAGTCCGTTATCGCCGCAGTTGAGTCAAGAACAGAGTTTGCCCAAACAGAAGCCGATACCGCCGCTATCACAAAACAAAACAATAATCTCTTCATCTTATCCGCAAACTCCCTGCTGATTTTTTTTTATTTTATACTTAAATCCCGGGAATGTAAATACAATTTTAGAAGCAGTATCGTTTCAGCCATCCCGCCATTTGACCGCCCCGCATGTTTTTTTTAACTACTCAGTTAAATAATATTACCTTATTTACCTTAATAATTCAAGAGTTCATCCGTTTGTTGTCATCTGTTTGTAACTGCCGGTTCCCGCTCTCCCTTTCTAAGGAGAGAGACGGAGAGAGGGTTATCTTTTGTCCCCGAAGAGCACCCTCACCTCTACCTCACGATAAATATCTTCCCCTTTTCCGTTACACCGCCGGACGGGTTTATTATCAGGTAGTAGTAAACGCCCGGAGAGACCCGCGCACCCCTCCTGTTTGTGCCGTTCCAGGACTCGGTGACGCACTGCGCCTTTATTGAATAGACAAACTCGCCCGAGAGCGTGTAAAAACTGACTGTCGAGCCCGGGATAAGGTTTGATATCTTAAGCGGCGGGCCGTTTATGGAATAGGGATTGGGAAAGACCGCGACAGCGCTTCCCGGATAAAGTGCCGCATCCGAGAATATGGGCGGGTGCCTCATGTAATCAGGAGTGTAATAGCCGTCATTATAATCGGCCCCAGCCGTATTTGATATCACATTTCCTCCGGTTTCGCCGGAAATCAGCGCGGAGAATTCCAGAAAAAGGGTTTCACCCGGGGAGAGCGTAATGCCTGTAAGCTCCCACAAAATGTAATTACCGTCAACTGACGCGGGCTGGTGCGTTATGCCGGATACAAATGTGAGCGCGCCGGGCAGCGTGTCCCATATATTGATGTTGTAAGCCGGGTATTTTGAATCATTATACAGCGTGACAGTGTATGTTATCTCAGTACCCTGCGCAGTGCTGTTGCCGGCAACTTTCTTTTGTATTGTCAGTTCAGCTATCTCGGGCTCGGGCGTAATTGTCGGGGTCGCGGTCAGCGTGGGTGTAATGGTGGATGTGGGCGTCAGTGTGGGAGTGGATGTCTGCGTAGGCATCGGAGGCAGGAATCCGCCCGCAGGGTATCCGTATGAGTCATACTGATAGAACCCGTAAACCGAGAGGCCGAATGGCTCGAATGCTGTGACATTGTATGCGGCTGGCCCTGCAGGCACAGCGAGCTGAGTGTAATAATAGGGCGTGCCCGGAACCGGCGCGAATATTCCCGCTCCAAGCAGGGTGCCGTTGACGGAAACAGAACCCAAGGCTGATATCGGCGCCGTAATATTGAGATACGCCGGGTCAGGCGTATCATGGAGCCTGTAAGAAGCCGTATGATAATCGCTGCTGAAACTCTCCAACGGAAACACTATTGACATAAACGGGTCGCCAAACGCGCTTGGGTCATAGTGGGCGCTGTTCGCGTACTGCATTACAAGCAGAGGGTTTGTTGATGTTATGTATGACGGGTTTGTAATGATTACCTGGTAAAACTGCCCCTTGTTAATCGTCGCGGCGTGAACCCCGTTTATCATGACCGTTGTATTGTCTTCAGAGGCCATTATCCTGAATGTGTCTCCGCTTGTCCTTCCGGCCAGAGGCGCGGTGATAAATTCCCTTCCCCACGCGTGGACAGGAAGAAGCTGCTCCGTAATATGGTCGCAGGCAGGCACTGTTATTGGTATGCGCGCGCACCTGTGTCCGCTGAAAACCGCTATCGGCTTATCCGCGCTTATAAAGGTGCCTGTCAAATCATTAAAACCCGCGTCCATGAGCTGGTAAGCATCGCCTCTGTTCAGCGTTACCGTATATGGTATTCCTGCCTGCCTTGCCCCTATTGTTACCGAAGGTATGATTGTTACTGTTGTATTGTCGTGGGCCGCGGCTATGCCGAACTGGCTGCCCCAGTAAGTGGGCCATCCGGGATTCGCGGTATTCGGGTCGGAATAATAGGACATGGCGTAATACTCATAGCCAAGCGCGCCGACAGGCAAAGCAAGGTAGCCGTCGGTTGTATGCGCCCGCCTGTTGAGCCCGTAAACAACTATGTCGCTGTCAGCGGTAATATGAACAGCCTTTGACTGGGTTCCGTCAAGCGTGCTTATGTGCGTATTAGCGGGGAGGTTAATCACGGTAATGGATCCGGGTGTCACGGTAAAATTCTGCGAAAAACCCGTGCCGGGTATCTGAACAACACCTGCAGCGGATGTCCCTGATGTTATGGCGAATTCCTGAACAGGCATATCCCCGTCGCCGTCCATGTGCTGCATGTTAAACATAACCCAAAACTCCGGCCCGGATGTGCTCACAGCGGAATATGCCGCAGCACAAAGGCAGACGGTGAACGCTGTAAGAATAACCGATGATTTTAAGGTTTTTATACTCATTTCATCCTCTCTATTTAATACAATTATAGTACAAAAAAGAGTAATGTCAATTAAAACCAGTTTGAATTGCGAATTTTAAATTTTGAAGTTTAAGGAACAAGCTAAAAATCGTAAAACCACAAAATAGAGAAGAGTTTAAATGCCGGTTTTACAAGAGTTCTTATAACTTGCAAATTCAAAATTCCAGATTTAAACTCCCCTATCTTACATCCCCTGCTTTCGCGTTTGCTTCGGCCTGTTCTCTGTTTCTCGCGCCCGCTATTGCCGCGGTCACCCCTTTTTGCGACGTGACCCACGCCAGCGCGAGCGCGCTTACGGTTATTCCCCGCCCTTCCGCGATTTTCTTAAGCCTGTCCGTATATTCAATTATTTCTGACAGGCGCGGTTCATTAAACCTATCATCCCTCTTTCTGTGGTCAGTATCCTCAAGAGACTCAACATACTCTTTTGTGATTTTTCCGGTTAACAGCCCCTTTTCAAGCGGGCTGTAAGCCAGGACGCCTATGTTTTTTTCCACGCAGTAAGGAAGCAGCTCCTTTTCTATATCCCTTCTGAGCAGGCTGTAAGGCGGCTGGAGCGATACAGGCTCAGCTATGGCGGACAACGCTTTAAGCAGAGTCACGTCAAAATTTGATACGCCCGCGTACCTCACCTTGCCCTCTTTTATCAGTTCATTTACGGCTGCCCAGCCCTCAAGCGTCTCATTCATATCCTGAACCGGCCAGTGTATCTGGTAAAGGTCAATGTAATCGGTCCTCAGCCTCTTAAGGCTCATTTCGCACTCGGATTTTATGCTTTTTGCGGACAGGCTTCCCCTGATTGTTTTTCCGTTGTCATCCGATACCCTGCCGCATTTGGTTGCCACAAAAACCGATTTGCGCCTTCCCTCAAGCGCCCTGCCTGTCACTTCCTCAGCCCTTCCAAGGCCGTAAACGGCCGCTGTGTCAATCCAGTTTACGCCGTTGTCAAGCGATGCGTGAATCGCGTTTATGGTATCAGCATCATCCTGCGGCCCCCATCCGTAAATCCATTCGCCGCCGCCCGCTGACCACGTGCCATGGCCGATTATTGACAATTGAACGTTTGTGCGCCCAAGTTTTCTGTAAATCATCAGGCTGAATCAGACAGCAAGGCTGTCATTAAGGTAGTTTTCAACATCACAGAGCAGGCTGTAGATTTCTTCAACCCGTTCGCTCTTCTTTTCCTTTGCTTTTGCGATAACAGCTTCCAGTATCTTCTGCGCCGGAGTATCCTTCAGGCTTTCCGGAACCATTATGACAGAGGCAAATTTAATCATATTATCCCGCCACTTCGGGTCATTTTGTCTGTCATTTCCCGCTTCAACGGTTTCCCTGTATGTATCAACCCATGTTTTGATTACTTCAACCAGTTCCTGCGTGTCCATACGCCACCTTGGTTAGTTTGATTCCCTGATAATTTCGGACGCGCTGTAAATAAAGGCGCCTATTTCTTCTATTTCCTCATGCCCTGCCTGCGCGGCCATCTCAGCAGCGCGCCGAAGAAGCCTGTCCGCGTTTGTTTTGGTCCTGATAAATGGCGAATCCAGAAGCGAAGCCACCCTCGCCAGCCCCGCCATATTCTTTTTCGCGAGCGCATTTTTCCCGCAGATTCGCGAATCCTCGTAAATTACAATCCATGTTTCAAGCATCTCAAGAATTACATGAACAGGCATTGGTTTATTGACTGTGAGGTTTATGAGTTTAGCCTGTTTCACGTTACGCCTTTGTTCGGTCATTAAGATATGACGCGACCTCGCCGACCAGCACGTTTATGGTGTCCATTTTGGTTATATCGCCTGTCCTTGCCTCTTCAATGGCTTTTTCCATGTGCTTTCTTACGGGAGCTGAGGATATTTCATTGTGCAGGGCTATTCTGGCAATTACTTTCGCCATGCCGCGAAGCCACTTTTCATGAAATTCACGAGCCTGTTCTGATGTGCTGGGTGATGTTTCGTATGAAAGAGTAATTGACCTGTATATGGTTATCCATGTATTCAGCGTCTCCAACAAATCCTCGCGGCTCATATCACACTCCTACATTTTTGTATCTTGTATTAAATATAACATAAAATTTAAAAAAATCAACCTGTTTTTACGCCTTTAAAATAGGGCAGAAAACTGAAAGATTCTGCAATATATAAAAAAAATATAAATATTTATATATGTATATACTTTTGAGTGATTAAATATTTAATCGGAGAGTGCGTTGTACTTTATCGTTTCACTTGCAGTAACCTTCCGGTTCTTCCCGTACAGCGTAATAGAGTCAGGAAAGGTTATGCTGCCTGATTTTTGCCTTCAGCGTATTTCTGTTTATGCCAAGAATCTTTGCTGCAAGCGTTTTGTTGTAATTGGCCCGCACTAATATCTCCTCAATAAGAATCTTCTCCATGCCGCCTATTACATTCTCATAAACAGAATTTTCAGACGCTGACTCAGCCTCGCTTTTAATGAATTCCTTGATTCCAAACTCCTGCTTTCCCTGAGAGCCGCCCGCCTTTATGTCATCAGGAATAAGTGACATGTCAATAATCCCGCCCTTTGACATGATGACAGCGCGTTCCATGACGTTTTCAAGCTCCCTTATGTTTCCCGGCCAGTTATAAGAGTCAAAAAACCCCTCAACTCCGGAATCAATGGACGCGATTCTGCGCCCGTAAAGAGCGTTATACTTTTTCAGGAAATACTCAACCAGCAGCGGTATGTCGTCGCGCCTGCTTCGCAGCGGAGGAATCTCAATATTGATTACATTCAGCCTGAAGAAAAGGTCCTGTCTGAATTTATTCTCAGACGAAAGCTTCTTCAGGTCCCTGTTTGTTGCCGTGATTATCCTGCAGTCAACTTTCACGGATTTCTCGCTGCCAAGAGGCTCAATTTCTTTTTCCTGAAGCGCCCTGAGGATTTTTGACTGCAGGTGAAGCGGCATCTCGCCTATCTCGTCAAGAAAAAGAGTGCCGTTGTCAGCAAGCTCAAAACGCCCCTTCTTATACGATGCCGCGCCCGTAAACGCGCCCTTTTCATAACCGAACAGCTCAGACTCAAGAAGGTTCTCGGGTATGGCCGCGCAGTTCACGCTTATGAACTTTTCATCCCGCCGGTCGCTTAAAAAATGGAGGATTTTCGCTATCATCTCCTTTCCCGTTCCGGTCTCTCCCGTTATCAGGACGGGAGCGGGCGTGTTTGAGACTGTCTTGACCTGTTCTATCACCCTTCTTATTCCGTCGCTTTTTCCCACTATATTTTTGAAGCTGAAATCCTTTTTGAGCTCCTTCATCAGCTCTATATTTTCGCCAAGAAGCTTTTGCGTCTCTTCCTGCCTGCGCTGGTAGCTTCTTACCCTGTACGCGAGCATGGAAGTTAAAAGCGTGAGCGTCCTTGAGCTGTCCTCCGATACGCCGTCTTCGCCGCCTTTAATCTCAACGGCAAGGACGCCCAGGGCCCTTTTTCCCGCTTTTATGGGCGACGCGATAAATGATACCTTATCCGAGCCTCCTCTCTTAATCCCCATTTTATTAAGAAAAAGCGGGTTGTTTAAAATGTCGTCAACAACCATTGTCCCTCCCTTTAGTACAGAACTTCCGATTACGCCTTCCCCTATCTTATATATCCCCTTTTTCATGGCCTCGCCGCTTATTTTGTATCCCGCGGTAATACGCAGGGATTTGGGGTCATCCCCGTCAAAAAGCGCCAGCATGCCCCGTACAATACCCATTCTCCCGGCAAGCAGCTCCATAATCCCGTCAAAAACAACCTTAAGGTCATCGCTGCTCTCGATTATTTTGAATGAGTCAATGAGCACATCCTGCGACTTGACTTTTGACTCAAGTTTTTCGCGCATCTCCTCCTTTGCCAGTATCTGGGCAGCGAGCTCCGAGACCATTGTCATCAACTCCAGGTCGTTTTCGTCAAAAGCGTTTATTTTGCCCGAGTCCACGCTTATTACGCCGATAATCCTCTCGTTTGTTTTTATCGGCACCGCAAGTTCGGATAAAAGATTGTCTTTTACGCTGACGTAAATCGGCTCCTGTTTTGTATTATTCACAAGCTTGGGGTTTCCGGTCTGGGCAACCCATCCGGTAATTCCCTCGCCGAGCTTGAGCCTTACCTCGCTTATCACCTTTCCGGTCAGCCCCTTCTGGGCTATTATGTCAAGCACGCCGTCATTGCTGTTAATGAGCATCACACTGCCGGTGTGGGCGCCTGTCAGCTCAAGGCACTTCTCAAGAATCAGCTCGAGAAGGCTCTTCATTGAATGGGGCCTGTTCATCTGAACGGAAATATAATGAACCAGCTTAAGCTTGTTGATTCTCTCTTCGTAAAAACCTGCCTTATCCTCTTCTTTTTTCACATGCGCCTCCTTGAAGCTCGTTATCTGCCGATGATCCGGCTCTTCTAATATTAGCCTAAAGAGGCCTTTTTTGCAAGTGAATTTCGATTATTTTTTAACCACTTGTTCAACTTGGTGGTCTTTTTTTGACCTGCGTTGTTGGATTTCATACAGAAAACCCCTTTATTTTATTGGTTTTTATTTATGGCATGCTAATTGCTTTGTAATATTAAATGCCGGCCAGTGGAGAGTAGAAGGGCTTTCCTTTTTGACGGCTAAAAACGAAAGGAGAACCAAGATGGAAAACCTGATAAATGTACCTGAAATTTTCGGCTCAAATGTCTTCAATGACAGAGTTATGAAAGAACGGCTCCCAAAGGCAATTTACAGGGAGTTCAAGGAACTCAGCGATGAGGGAAAACCAATGTCCGGCGAGATGGCAAATGTAATTGCCAACGCGATGAAAGACTGGGCAATCGAGAAGGGCGCCACGCACTATACGCACTGGTTCCAGCCGTTAACGGGAATAACGGCGGAAAAACACGATTCGTTTATCTCCCCCACTGATGACGGAGGAGTAATACTTGAGTTTTCCGGCAGGCAGCTGATACAGGGAGAGCCTGACGCGTCATCCTTTCCTTCCGGCGGCTTAAGGGCCACTTTTGAGGCAAGAGGCTACACAGCATGGGACTCTACAGTGCCCGCGTTTATAAAAGACAACGCGGCCGGCGATGTGACTCTCTATATTCCGACTGCGTTTCACTCTTACACGGGCGTGGCGCTGGATAAGAAAATTCCCGTACTGCGCTCCATGAGCGCGGTCTCCAAACACGCGTTGAGGATACTTAAAGCCATCGGAAACACCACGACAAAAAGGGTAACAGCAACTCTGGGGCCCGAGCAGGAGTACTTCCTTATTGACAGGAATTTCTTTCTCAACAGGCTCGACCTGATGATGTGCGGCAGGACACTGTTTGGCGCGCCCTCGCCCAAGGGACAGGAACTGGAGGATCAGTATTTCGGCTCAATAAAGGACAAAATCTCAGCCTTTATGGGCGACCTTGACATTGAGCTGTGGAAAATGGGCATTGCCTCAAAGACAAGGCACAATGAGGTGGCTCCGGGCCAGTTCGAGAACGCGCCCGTATTTACAACCCTGAACATAGCCATAGACCACAACCAGCTTGTCATGGATATGCTGCAGAAGGTGGCATTGAGGCACGGCCTTATCTGCCTTCTCCACGAGAAGCCGTATAAAGGGATTAACGGCTCAGGCAAGCACAACAACTGGTCCCTCTCGACAGATGACGGGCAGAACCTGCTTGAACCCGGAGAAAACCCGCATGACAACATGCAGTTTTTAATCTTCCTGGCCGCGCTCATCAGGGCCGTTGACAAACACGCTGACCTGCTCAGGGGTTCATGCGCCACAGCCGGACAGGACCACAGGCTGGGCGCGAACGAAGCGCCTCCGGCGATAATCTCTGTCTTCCTTGGAAATATACTGACCGAGATACTTGAGAAGATAGGCAATGGCGGGAAATACGAGTCAAAGGGCGTGAGCTTCCTTAAGGTCGGCGTTGACAGCCTTCCTCCGATACCGATGGACAACTCTGACAGGAACAGGACATCCCCTTTTGCCTTTACCGGCAACAAGTTTGAGTTCCGCATGGTAGGCTCGTCAATGTCATGCGCGGGCCCGAACATTGTGCTCAACACCATAGCTGCCGAGACCTTTGACGAGTTCGCAACGCGCCTTGAAAAGGCAAAGGATATAAACGCCGAGGCCGCGGCAATAATCAAGCAGGTTATGAAAGAAAACAGCCGTGTAATTTTCAACGGAAACAACTACTCATCCGAGTGGGAAATAGAGGCCGGGAAGCGCGGGCTTCCCAACATCAAGAACTGCGTTGACGCACACAAGGCATTTACAACAGAAAGGGCCGGGGAGCTTTTTTCCGCGTATAAGGTCCTCTCAAAAGAGGAACTGCACAGCCGTTACGAGATATACATAGACCAGTACGCAAAGACAATAAACATAGAGGCAAACTGCGCGATCAGAATGGTAAAGACCCAGTTTTTGCCCGCGGGAATCAGGTACGCCGGAATACTGGCTGATTCGCTGGCAAAGGTGAAAGCCGCAGGCGCGTCCGCATCTGTCCAGGCGGATATACTCAAAGATGTCTCCGGACTTCTTGAATCAGCTTCCGCAAAACTGAAAAACCTGGAGGCAGCGAAGGCTGCTGCGTGCGACATCTGCGACTGCACAAAGAAAGCTGAATCCTACAGGGACAATGTTTTCACGCTCTATACGGAATTAAGGGATGACATAGACAGGCTTGAGGCAATTGTCCCCGCGGACATATGGCCGGTACCCACTTACTCGGAGATGCTTTTCAAACTGTAAAATTAAGATACCCTTCTACTTCGACGCCGACATGCCCTGCGGGAGCCGACACCCGCAGGGCGCTTTATTTGTGAAGCAGATAACGTGGAATTGCTGCCGGGAATAAACTGAAAATTGAAAACTGAAATCTTAAAGTGAATACAACGGCTTGAGGTTGCTGCGGCCTTTTGAAAACTCTGATTAAGGCGAGAATACATTCAGTTTAAAAAGCAGTTTTAAGAAACTTTCAGTTTTCACTTTTAAGTTGAAAGCTAAGCCGAATCCCTTACCATAAGAACCGGCTTGTGTGATATTTTTCTTGGCTTTTGAAGTGTCTCTTTTCTGTGCATTATAATAAGCCCGCACGCCTCTTTTGCCATCTCGCCTATCGGCTGTTTGATTGTCGTGAGCGGCGGCTTGGACGTGCCCGCCGCGTCAATGTCATCATAGCCTATAAGGGCAATATCACCGGGTATTTTCACATTGTGCTCGCGCGCTGCTTTTAACGCGCCAAGAGCGCACATGTCGCCCGCTCCGCTGAAAATTCCGTCAATACCCGCTTTATTTTTGATAAAAGCTTCCATTGCTTCCGCGCCTTCGTTATAGGAATAACTTGTAACTTCCGCAAGCTGTTCCTTTGGGTTAAAGGGAACCGACGCCTCCTCCAGAGCCTTTACAAAACCGTTATACCTCTCTTTCGCTATATATCCTCCGCCCACATTCATCCTTCCGCTGATAATCGCGGGTTTCTTCCTGCCTGTTTTCACCAGGCGCTGTCCGGCTATATAACCGCCGGTATAGTTGTCTGATGTCACGGTTGAGAACCCCTCAAGCTGCTCGTCAATGAGCACCACGGGAACCGAGAGCGACCTGTATCTTTCCAAAAGCCCGGCATCCGGCCTTATGGAGACCGCTATCAGCCCCCAGGGCGCGCTCCTCTCCAGCAGGCGCGTCAGCCGGTCCGTCTCTCCCTCGGCAATACCGCTTGTTGATACCTGCAGAACAGTGTATTCCTCAGAAACAAATTCCTGGATTGTTTTGAGGACAAAGGCCGGAAAAATGTGCGCGAAATTAGCCGCAGCAACCGCAATTACTTTTTTTGTGTCTCCTGAATCAGCCATTATACACCTTCCGTTTCGTCGATTTTCTCAACTGTTTTTTTAATCTCGTCTTCCAGTGCCCGGGGAAGCCCGAGTATCTTTACATCCATAAAACCGCTCACAATAGCCGAAACCGCCTCTTTCTCCGTTATCCCTCTTGCCATAAGGTAAAGAATCTGTTCCCTGTCAATCTTGCCTATAGCGGCCTCGTGCGACATATTCACATCGGCAAACTTCGTCTCGAGCTCGGGTATTGCCGAAATAATCCCGTTGTCTTCCAGCATGAGCCCGTCGCATTCAAGGTGCGCGTAAACTCCGGGAGAGTTTGCCGAGAGCCTGCCACGCGCGGTTATCTTCCCTCCCCGCGAAACAGACCTGCTTATAATCTCCGCTCGCGTCCCCGGCGCGTTAAGGCTGACCGCCGCGCCCAGGTCGTATTCCGAGCCCGCGGGCGCCATAACAAGCGAGTTGAATTTTGCCGAGGCGCCGGCGCCGTCAAGGCCGGCCGAGGGATACATCTGCGTCAGCTTTGTCGCGCGCAGCGCTATGTAATTCGATATATACCTGCCGCCTTCCTCAACCTTTACTGCCGAGCGGGGCCTTACTTCCACCTTTTCTTCCCAGTCATGAATCATCGTGTACATAAGCTCCGCGCCTTTGCCCACATATATCTCGGTGACCCCTATGTGCGCGCCTTCCTTGACGTACGAGGCGGAAGCGCAGCCGTTGATTATGTGAAGCGATGAGCCCTCCTCAAGTATTATCAGGTTATGCACCCTCTGCCTGAACTTTTCTTCCTTGATATAAAAACATGCCTGAAAAGGCATCGCGGCCCTGACTCCCCTTTTAACCCGTATAAAATAACCGGCCTGCTCCGAGTCAAAGGCCTCTTTTGTGTATTCGTACTTATCCGGGCTGACAAGTTTCCAGAAATAATCCTTAAGCCCGGGGTCCCGGGCGACTGCCTCTTTCACAGGCGACATTTCAACGCCTTTCTCTTTGATGGATGAATGCGTGTGGCTGTTGTTTTCCATCATAAAGGTTCCGCTCCTGCCGCTGCCGTCGGGGTTAATTCCGGCCCTTTTTATCTTTTCCTCGTCTCTTTTATCCGCTGTTACGCCGTGTCCTGACAAAGCTCGCACTCCTTGAAACCGAATTTTTGAATATGCTCAAACAGCCTGCCAGCGTGTTTCCTGCATTTTATGGAGCCGTTTATAAGGCTGTATCCCATATCCGCGTCAACATAGTCAAGAATATAGCCCGTATGCGTTATTATAAGGCTGCTCCTCATCCTTTTCTCCTTTTCAATATCCCGCTCCAGCAGCATCCTTATCTTTTTTCCTATAAGTTTCATATTTTCTATATCCACACCGGATTCGGGCTCGTCAAGCATAAGAAACGACGGCTTCTGAGCGAACATCTGCGACAGCTCTGATCTTTTAATCTCGCCGCCTGAATAACCCGCGTTTATGTCGCGTTCCGCGAGATAAGAAAGGTTGAGCGCTTCCGTGGACTTATTGATATCCATTCCCGAGCCGTTCTTCTTTGCCACTGCCTTTAACACATCATTAAGTTTCATCCCCTTAATGACAGGCGGCCTCTGAAAAAAAACACCCATCCCCATCCTTGCCCGCTCATCCACAGCCATGGAATCAACTCTTTTTCCGTTAAATATGATTTCTCCCTTTGTGATTTTAAACTGAGGATATCCGAGAATAGCGAGCAAAAGGGATGTCTTGCCCGAGCCGTTGGGCCCGAATAACACATGCGTCTCGCCGTCGGGAATTGTAAGGCTTATATCCTTCAGAATCTCTTTGTCCTGTATGCTGACACACAGTTCTTTAAGTTCAAGCATAAAGCGCTCCTTTTCCGAATGTATATACTAACACAAAAAATATAAACTGAAAACTGAAATTTGGGATAAAGCGTAACCCGTTAGTTACGCCGGGTTTTCTGTCACTTTTTCGAGGTAATCTGA